>CAYHES010000017.1:0-24337 GCA_964355495.1 uncultured Acidiferrobacterales bacterium | reverse complement strand
TGAAGCAGAAGTATCCGCAGGCCGCGATTCTGGTGCATCCCGAATCGCCGGCCGAGGTGATCGCCATGGCCGATGTGGTCGGTTCCACCAGCCAGTTGATCGCGGCGGCGCGCGACCTGCCCAACCAACAGATGATCGTCGCCACCGACAACGGCATTTTCTACAAGATGCAACAGGCGGCGCCGGGCAAGCAGTTGATCGAGGCGCCGACCGGCGGCAGCGGCGCCAGTTGCCGCAGTTGTGGTCATTGCCCCTGGATGGCGATGAACGACCTGCCGGGTCTGGCGCGCGTTCTGGAAAGCGGCGCCAACGAGATTCGGATTCCCGAGGACATCCGGGTGAGGGCGCTGCGTTCCACTCAGCGTATGCTGGACTTTTCCGCACAGCTCAAGAGAAAGGTGCTCGGCAGCGGCACGGCCTGATGTTGGGGCGGGTTTTGAACCGGGCTGGTTTGAAACCCGCCCGTGCCGGGGCCTGAAATCTGTACCCGTTAATTAGTCCTCGTCACCGGATTCCAGCAGCGTTCGAAGGCCGATCGGCTACCAGATCGCTTTCTGCCGGAAACGTGCCCGCATGGGAAAATCGAGTATGCCGCGTCGCCGGCGCACTTCGCGCAGATAGAGTTTGGCGCTGCGGTAGCCCATGCGGAACGACAGACGGAAATACTCGATGTTGTCGAGATGCCCGCCGCGCAGCGCATACTCAAAGCCCCGCGCGAAGCGGTCGGCGCGCAGAGTCGGCGGGATCTTGAGGCCGAGTTCCCGCGGGTTCGGGTAGGTGCAGGTCATGTGACACCTCGTGCAGTCATTACTCTTCTAAAACTATAGACGTTATCGGCGCCAGGTTGTTCCGGCTTTACAGTTGTCGCCTGCTTCCGTTAGCCTTGCCGTGGCTGTGCGGGGCGGCTTGACTGCGCGCACACGGATAACTACAAATATCAGGCATGCCACCTAATGACCGCCTCACGCCCCGCGCTCCCCGTGTTCATTCTGCTTTTTTCACTGATGGGGCTCGTCACCAGCGCCTGCACGACGCTCGGCACCGCGCCCGTGTCCGAGGCAGCGCTGGATGAGGAGACGTGGGACCCGTTCGAGCCGTTCAACCGGGCGATGTTCACCTTCAACGAGAAGTTCGACCAGTGGCTGCTCAAGCCGGTGGCCAGGGGTTATGACTGGGTTTTGCCGGAGGTGGTGAAGCAGGGCGTCGGCAATTTCTTCAGCAACCTGGTGCAGCCGCGCGTGGCGGTGAACGATCTGCTGCAGGGCAAGTTCTTGCAGTCGGGGCGCGACACCGGCCGCTTCCTGGTGAATTCCACGGCCGGGATCCTTGGGCTTGTCGATGTCGCCAAGTCCGTGGGCCTTGAACCGAAAGAGGAGGATTGGGGGCAGACATTCGCCGTCTGGGGCATGCGCGACGGGCCGTATTTCGTCTGGCCGATCATCGGGCCGCGCTTTGCGCGCGATACGCTCGGCGTCGGTTTCGACTGGTTGTCGAACCCCGTGACCTATGTAAATCCTCCCGCCGCCAGCTGGGAACTGTGGGGTGTGGATATCGTCGATGCCCGTGCACGCTTCCTGCCAGCCGATAAGGTGATCGATCAGGCCACGGGTGACGACAAGTACGTCTTCATCCGCGAGGCCTATCGCCAGCGCCGCCGTAATCTTATCTACGACGGTAACCCGCCGAAACCGTCTTTCTTCGAGGACGAACCGGAAAACAACTCAGCAAAGCCGGCCCCGGCCAGCGATTCCTCCGAGAGTCCGGTCTGCCCACCTTGAGGCGGAGCATGAGCGCCGGTCTCAGAATGCGTCGCGCTCCACTTCCTGAAACACCTGGTTCATGTTGCGCAGCGCCAGCAGGTCGAAGTTGAGCAGTGAACGGAAGCGCGACTGGTCCACTTTTTCCACCGCATCCTGCAGTGAACCGCCGGCATCCAGTATGCGTTTGGCCTCGGCGCGCAGGAAGGACAGGTAGTCGCGCGTGTCGCGACGCGCGACCTCGATGGTCGTCGGCCGGCCGTGACCGGGGACAATCGTCTTCGGGTTGAGCGCCGCCAGCTTGTCGAACGCCTGCACCCAGTTGGCGCTGTTGCCGATGGGAATAACCGCCAGCAGGCGTTCGGTGTAGACGATGTCGCCGGCGAACAGAATCTTCTGTTGTGGCAGCCACACGGCCAGATCACCGGGCGTGTGCGCCGGACCGAAGTGCAGCAATTGCACCGAGGTCTTGCCGAGTTTCAGTTCGCGCTTGTCCGCAGTCAGATCCGTCGGGTAGGTGAGCGTCGTGCCATCGGCCTTTTCCTTGAGCAGATCCTTGTTTGCTTCAAGTTGCTGCGCGCCCATTTCGCGCATGACCCGCTCGGCCTCCTTGCTGGCGAGAATCGTCGCACCGAGCGATTTGAAATAGCCATTGCCATGCCAGTAGTGGTTCTGGCTATTCACGTTCACCACCCACTTCACCGGCTGGGCGGTGATTTTCCGGATCGCGACATGCAGGGCACGCGCCACGCGCGCGCTCGGACCGGTGTTGATGACCAGCACGCCGGCGTCGCTGACCACGAACCCGAGGTTGTTGTTCAGGCCGTCGTTCTCGTAGGTTTGTCCGGCCAGGTCTCCGACCACGGCATACACATTCGGCGCTACTTGCACCGGCTGCAAGGTCAAATCCTGGGCTTGTACGGCTACCGACACGAACCACAAGGCAATCATCGTCCAGCGCATGGCGACCCTCCGCAGGGTTGTTAATGTATTGTAATAGACGCTACAGCTATGTAGAGTATTCCACATGATTACGACCAGTGCACCCATCGGCTGGCGGCTGCTGGTGATCAGCCTGCCCAGCAACCGCGCCACGCCGCGCATGCGCGTGTGGCGCGCGATCAAGAGCCTGGGCGCGGCGGTGCTGCGCGACGGCGTGTATCTGCTGCCGGACAGTTCGTCCGCGCACGTGGCCTTGATGCAGCAGGCGAGCGAGGTGGAACGCGCCGGCGGCACGGCCCAAGTGCTGCGGGTCGATGCCCCGGAAGCGGAGCAGGACCGCCAGTTTCGCGCGCTGTTCGACCGCGCTGGCGATTATGCGCGCATTCTGCAAAATGTGCGCAAACTCAAATCCGGCCTCAGTCCGCGGCGGCGCGCAGTTGCCACCCGGAGCATGAAGCATCTGCGGCGTGACTATGAGTCGATTCACGCGACCGACTATTTCCCCGGGCCGGCGGCCGCGCAGGCCGGGGAGTTGCTGGCGGAAGTGGAAATGGCGCTTATCGCCCCAGGCGAGCCGCAGGCGCAGGTTGGCCGCATTCCCCGGCTGAATCGCAAGGATTACCGTGAACGCAGATGGGCGACGCGCGCGCGTCCGTGGGTGGACCGGCTGGCGAGCGCATGGCTGATCAAACGCTTCATCGATCCGAAGGCGCGCATTGTCTGGCTCAAGGACCCCAAGACCTGTCCGCGCCGTGCACTGGGTTTTGATTTCGACGGTGCCGCCTTTACCCATGTCGGCGCGCGTGTCACGTTCGAGGTGTTGCTGGCGAGCTTCGCGCTGGAAGACGACAAGGGTCTGGAGCGCATTGGCCAACTGGTGCACTACCTCGATGTCGGCGGCGTACCGGTGCCGGAGGCGGCCGGACTGGAAACGATTCTGAACGGCGCGCGCCGACAGCACGCCGATGATGACCGGTTGCTGGGCGAAGCGGCGAAGACTTTCGACTACCTCTATAACGCCTTCTCACAGAAATAATCAGGATATCCGATGGCCAAATCCATTGCCGACGACACACGCAAGGCGCCGAACCCTGTCTCGTTCGGCGCAGCGTTCCGTTACTGGCTCAAGCTCGGCTTCGTCAGCTTCGGCGGACCGGCCGGGCAGATCAGCATGATGCACCGCGACCTGGTCGAGAAACACCGCTGGATCAGCGAGCACCGGTTCCTGCACGCGCTCAATTACTGCATGGTGCTGCCCGGGCCGGAGGCGATCCAGTTGGCGATTTACATCGGCTGGTTGATGCACGGCGTGCTGGGCGGACTGATTGCCGGCATCCTGTTTCTGTTGCCGTCGCTGGCGCTGCTGATCAGCCTGTCGTGGGTCTATCTGGTGTTCGGCGACGTGCCGACGGTGGCTGGCGTGTTGTACGGTATCAAGCCCGCGGTCACGGCGATTGTTGTGTTCGCGGCCTATCGCATCGGTTCCAAGGCGCTCAAGAACGGCGTGCTCTGGGGGTTGGCGGCGGCGGCGTTCGTGGCGATTTTCGCGTTCGATGTACCGTTTCCGTACATCGTGCTGTCGGCCGCGGTGTTGGGTTATGTCGGCGGCCAGGTGCTGCCGGACAAGTTCAAGTCTGGTGGTGGTCACAGCGCCATTGGCAATGTCCATGGCCCGGCACTGATCGACGATCACACGCCGGTACCGGAGCATGCGCGCTTTCGGTGGTCGCGCGTCCTGACGTTCCTGGTAGTCGGCGTAGCGCTCTGGTTGGTGACCATGGCCGTGCTTTATAGCCAGGGCGGTTGGCAGGGCACGCTTACGCAGATGGGCTGGTTCTTCACCAAGGCGGCGTTCCTCACCATCGGCGGCGCCTATGCGGTATTGCCGTATGTCTATCAGGGCGGTGTCGAGCAGTACGGCTGGCTCACCGGTTTGCAGATGATCGACGGCCTGGCGCTGGGCGAGACGACCCCCGGGCCGCTCATCATGGTGGTGACCTATGTCGGCTACATCGGCGGCTGGACCAAGCAGGTGTTCGGTCCGGAGCAACTGGCGCTGGGCGGGCTGGCCGGTGCCATGGTCGCCACCTTCTTCACCTTTCTGCCGTCGTTTCTGTTTATTCTCATCGGCGGCCCCGCCATCGAGGCCTCGCGCCACGACATCAAGCTGTCCGCACCGCTGACGGCGATTACCGCCGCGGTGGTCGGCGTGATCATCAATCTCGCCGTATTCTTTGCCTACCATGTGCTCTGGCCGCAGGGTATCGTGCAACCGTTCAGCGTGCAGAACCTGTTCACCGGGTTTCAATGGATTTCGCTACTCATCGGTATCGCTGCCTTCATCGCACTGTGGCGCTACAAAATCGGCATCATCACCGTGATCGGTGCCTGCGGGGCTGCCGGCCTGGTCTACACACTTGCCAGATAAGGAGGGGACAACGAGCCGCACCATCAAAGCCAATGATCTCAAGCCGCTGACTGAAAAGAACGCCGTGACTGTGCTCGACGTGCGCCGACAGAACGACCATGACGCCGACAAGGTGAACCTGCCGGGCGCCGAAATGTGGTTCCGAAATAAACCCGTCGCCCTGAAGGGCGACCTACAGCCAGATTTATGTAGGACGGCCTTCAGGCCGACAATTACGGTTAGGTTTTTTGTAGGTCGCCCTTCAGGGCGACAACAAGCGAGGCAAGGATGCCCTACAGCAATCTACGCAAAGGACGCTATTCAGAGCCCGGCCGTGAATACCTCGTCACCACCGTCACGCATGAGCGTGTCCCGTGGTTCAAGGACTTTTATTCGGCGCGGTTGCTGGTCAATGAGATGCAACGCTTGGATAGAGAGGGTGTCGCGGCTTGGCTCGCCTGGGTAATTATGCCAGACCATTTTCACGCGCTGCTTTCCTTGGGCGGAGCGGTTTCTCTTGGTGAGGCCATGAACAAGCTGAAAGGTCGAAGTGCCCGAGCCGTCAACGCCCGATTCAGCCGCACGGGATATTTCTGGCAGAAGAGCTTCCACGATCATGCCCTGCGCACCGAGGAGGACAGAATGGAGATTGCCCGCTATGTCGTGGCGAATCCATTACGCGCCGGGATTGTTGAGCGCTTGGGGGATTATCCTCATTGGGACAGCGCGTGGTTGTCGCCCTGAAGGACGACCTACAAGCGATGTCACGCACTAACGAATTGTAGGTCGGCCTTCAGGCCGACATAAACTGGAATCACTGCCACTATGAAATGGGTCACACGCGAACGTCCCAAGATCGATCGCATCGCCTGTCCGTGGTTGATAACGCGTTTCATCGATAATGACCCCGAGTTCCTCTATGTGCCGACCGATCAGGTGCAGAAGGTTGCCAAGGAAGCCGGCGCCATTCCGTACGACATCCCGGGTGTCGAGATGAGCCACGTCGGCGAACTGTGCAGCTTTGATACCTTTCTGAAGAAATACCATCTCACCGATCCGGCCTTGCAGCAGTTGGCAGTGATCGTGCGCGGCGCGGATACCGACCGGCTTGACCTCGCGCCGCAATCGCCGGGCTTGTTGGCCATCTCGTTGGGATTGTCGCGCAACATCGCCGACGATCACGAAATGCTGCGCCACGGCATGATCCTGTACGACGCGCTCTACACCTGGTGTCAATCGGCTCAGGGTGAACGACATGGCTGGGAGTCCCGGCGCTGACGACTTTCGTAATCCATCGCAAGTCACGCCATGTCTGACCGGCACGTCATCCTCGTTGCAACCTTCCTGCGCGCGCTCGCGACCGGGATGATGGGCGTGTTGCTCGGCCTGTATCTTGATCGGCTCGCCTACACACCGACCGAGATTGGTCTGGTGATTGGCGCCGGCCTGGCCGGCGCGACGCTGTCCGCCGCCGTCGTGACTTTTTTCGGCGATGCCTTGGGTAGACGCCGTTCTCTTTTAATTCTGTCATGCGCGGCGGCGGTCGGCGGCTTTGCGTTGCTGGTCAGTGTGAATTTCTGGGTGGTCTGTGGCGTGGCCTTCCTCGGCATGCTGAACGGCATGGGGCGCGATCGCGGTGCCGCGCTGGTGCTGGAGCAGGCTATTCTGCCCGGCATTGTCGCGCCCGAGCGCCGCACGCGCGCCTTTGCCGGTTACAACGTGTTGCAGGATATCGGGCATGCGCTCGGCGGCCTGCTCGCGGCCTTGCCGACTCTGACGCACAGCCTGTTCGACATCGGAGAGCTTGCTTCTTTTCAAGCGGCGATTGCAGTTTATGCCGTGCTGCTGCTGACGAGCGCCATCCTGTATCTGCGTCTGACAACCACAGTCGAGGCGCAGGCGGTGAAGCCGGCCTTGCAGCTGGCACCGCACAGCCGCAAGGTGTTGTGGCGCATCTCGACGCTGTTCGCGCTCGACAGCTTCGCCGGCGGGTTTCTCGGCACCGCACTGCTGGCGTATTTCTTCCACATGCAGTTCGGCGCCTCCGAGTCCGCCATCGCGCTGCTGTTCTTTCTGGCGCGAGCCGCGAATGCCGCCTCGCATTTCGCCGCCGCGTGGCTGGCGGCGCGTATCGGTCTGGTGAATACCATGGTGTTCACGCACATCCCGTCCAGCCTGTTGCTCATGGCCGTGCCGTTCGCGCCGACCTTCGGCATCGCGGCGCTGCTGTTTCTGCTGCGCGAATGCCTGGTGGAGATGGATGTGCCGACCCGCCAGTCCTATGTCATGGCGGTGGTCCGGCCGGAAGAGCGCACCATGGCCTCCGGCGTCACCCATCTGGTGCGCATGGGCGGCTGGGCGGTGGCGCCATTTCTGGCCGGGCCGCTGATGCAGGGGCTGGCACTGGCGACCCCGCTGCTGGTCGGGGCCGGTCTGAAGATTGTCTACGATATCGCCCTGTATCGCGCCTTCCGGCACCTCAAGCCGCCGGAAGAGAAGTAGAGTGCGTTGGGCTGAACGCTGTAAGTGAAGCCCAACGGCAACAGGTTGATGTGACTTACGGCAGTTGTGTGGCTACGGCGAGTCGTGAGATGTTGGGTTCGCAGGATCAGCCCAACCGAGCCCGCCTATCTTTCTGGCGACTACACCATGAAAGCGATCGCAGACCACTTCGGGGCACGCTACACAATGGTGAATCGCGCCGTGAAAGAATACGAAACAACGGGAAGGGGACGTGACTGACCTGTGTGTGATCGTGCAAGACCCCATGCATGTTCCATGCTGCTCTTATCGAGATGGTCGTCGATCACCCGGACATGGGGCGGGTGGTGCCCGAGTTTGGTCAGGCTATTCATCATTTCGACGAAAGTGAGTAAATCCGTCGATGACGATCACCTCGCAACTCCTTGAAGCCTACGTTAAGTGCTCGACCAAATGCTGGTTGAGGCGCACAGGCGAGAATGCCTCAGGCAACGCGTACGCGGTGTGGGCTCAAGCAAAAAGCGAGGCATACAGGGCGGACGGAATCAAGCGGCTGGTTGCCGAGGTCCCCGACGGCGAACGTGTCGTGGCGTTGCCGACAGAGAATTTAAAAACAGCGACATGGCGAATAGCAATAGACATCCAAGCCCGAGTGCAAAATTTCGAGACTTGGATTCCCATCGTCGAGCGTGCGCCCTCGGCAGGTCGAGGTAAGGCGGCACAGTTCATCCCTATCCGGTTCGTTTGGGCCAACAAGATCGGCCGACACGACAAACTGCTACTGGCGTTAGATTCCCTTGCGCTATCGAAAATACTCAGTCGAGACGTGCCTGTTGGAAAGATCATCCACGGCGACGACCACGCGGTGCTGAAGGTGAAGACGTCAGACTTGGTGAGCGAGGCGCGGACACTCATCGAGAAAACCGCCGCTCTACTCTCCAGCCCTTTGCCCCCTGATCTCATTTTGAACCGGCATTGCGCTGAGTGTGAGTTCCAAACCCACTGCCGCCAGAAGGCTGTGGAGAAGGACGATCTCAGCCTGCAGGCCCTCATGACGGAAAAGGAACGCAGGAAATTTCACAGCAAAGGAATCTTCACGGTCACCCAACTCTCCTACACGTTTCGGCCTCGTCGGCGTCCCAAGCGGCAACGGGACAAGCGGGAAAAGTATCACCACGCGCTGAAGGCGCTCGCAATCCGGGAAAAGAAAATCCACGTCGTCGACAGTCCGGAGCTGAAAATCGCGGGCACGCCGGTCTATCTCGACGTTGAAGGTCTGCCTGACCGCGATTTCTACTATCTGATTGGCGTGCGAATTGGGAAGGGTGAGGCGGTGGTGCAACACAGTTTGTGGGCCGACACGGTAGAGGACGAGCGGACGATTTGGAACGAGTTGATTGGTATCCTCGGTACGGTGGAGAATCCGGTACTGATCCACTATGGCAGCTACGAGACAGTATTTCTGCGGCGAATGTGCGAACGATATGGAGAGCCGCTTAAAGGTTCGGAGGTGGCGGAAGCCATTCGAGTACCGGTGAACCTGCTGGCAATGACATTCGCGCGGGTTTACTTTCCTACCTTCTCCAATGGGCTGAAGGAGATAGCCGGATATCTGGGGTTTCGATGGTCGGACTCCGCAGCAACCGGTATACAAAGCATCAGGTGGCGACACGAATGGGAGGCTGCAGCAGCACCTTCAACGAAGCAAGCTATCCTCACCTACAACGCCCAGGATTGCGAGGCTGTCGGAGTATTGGCGAGCAAGCTGATTGAATTACACCAAGCAGCTCT
Source organism: uncultured Acidiferrobacterales bacterium (assembly GCA_964355495.1). Taxonomy (GTDB): domain Bacteria; phylum Pseudomonadota; class Gammaproteobacteria; order Acidiferrobacterales; family UBA6901; genus UBA6901. Next base: position 14,959 of record CAYHES010000017.1, on the reverse strand, counting down.
TCAGACCGGAGGTTCATCTCTCGATGGGGTTGTTGACACGGCAATGATGAAGAGGGAACACCCGCACGGATTCAAACGCAACATATTCGCCTTCCCGGAATTGGATGCCATCAACAAGGCCGCTTACTGGGACTACCAGCGTGAGCGAGTCTATGTGAAATCGAACAGAAGCTTGATGCGCGCTTTGGATAGGACATTGAGGCCAAAGCGGGCCTTGGCTCCCGATACAACAATCGAGTGCCCGCGTCCACGCTGTTGTCCGAAATGCGACTCAACAAATGATGTTCGTGCACGGGAAGGCGAGCAAGACCGTCTTCGACCTCAAGTTCATGCGGCACGGAGTAAAACGATGGATCAGCTACTACAGATTCCACCGCTACAAATGTCAGGCGTGTGGAGCCACCTTCTTCTCCGAACAGAGAGGTTGGACTCGAAGCAAGTTTGGTGCAGAGATCAAGGCGTATTCACTTTACCAGAATATAGGACTACGACTGCCACTGGAGAGCGTTGTTGGCAGCATGAACAAACTGTTCGGACTTAATCTGCCGCTTGGAACTACATTGGCGTTCAAGCAAGAAGCAGCGAAATCATACGAAGAATGCTACAACGCACTGGTAAAGAGTCTTTGCAGTGGTGGATTGCTACATGCCGACGAGACAAAGGTTAGTGTCAAAGGGAGTACCGGCTTCGTGTGGGTTTTTGCCAACCTGGAGGAGGTGGCCTACATTTACAGTGAAACCCGCGAGGGCGACCTGCTTCATGCTTTGCTCAAGGACTTCACGGGAGTCTTGGTGTCCGACTTCTACGCGGCCTATGACGGAATTCGCTGCCCCCAGCAGAAGTGCTTGATCCACCTCATTCGAGACCTAAATGACGATGTCTTGAAGCATCCCTACGACGAGGAGCTGAAATGGCTCGCCCAAGCCTTCGCTGGTTTGGTCAGACCGATGGTGAAAACCGTGGATCGTCACGGCCTCAAGAGCCGTTTTTTGAAGAAGCATGGGGTGTCTGTAGATCGGTTCTACCGACAGCTTTCAACCATGGCCCTCCAGAGCCAAGCAGCGATGAAGTTAAGAGACCGGTTTCAGAAAAATCGGGAAAAGTTGTTTACATTTTTGAGCTTTGATGGGGTGCCGTTGAACAACAACAATGCCGAGCACGCGGTCAAAGCCTTCGCTACGCTTCGGAAGGTCATCGGAGGGAGCAGCACTGAAAAGGGGATTCGAGAATATTTGATTTTGCTGAGCATCTGCGAAACGTGCAAATACAAGGGCCTGGACTTTCTCGATTTTCTTCGCTCGGGCGAAAAGAACATCGACGCGTTCGCGTCGATTCCGCGGGGCGGATAAAGCGAACCCTTTCATTTATGGGTGAATATGGCTATCCGCACACTGCAGGCGATCAACTGGGCGACGCAGCCGGGCTGCCAGACCGACAAGGACACCGACGCGACCGACGGTGCAGCCACTCAAGACAAAACAACCTCGGCCGAGTAAACTTAACAGGAGTTAACATGTGACGAGACAGCCCATGCCCAACGCCAACCGCAAGCAAGTGGCCCACCAGCTGATCGACAAGCTTCCCGACGATGCCACCTACGACGACATGATGCGCGAGCTCTACGAGCGCCAGGCGATTGAGCGGGGGCTTGCCGACAGTGACGCCAATCGTGGCGATGATGTGAAGACGGTGCGCGCCAAGTACGGCTTGTCTGAATGAGGGTCGTCTGGACGCCCGAGGCACAAGCTCACCTCGATGGCATCTACACAGTACGTAAAGCGCGATGCGCCGTTCTACGCTCAAGGCGTGGTCGATAAACTCACACGCCGCTCCCAACAGCTCATCGATCACCCGCACTCGGGACGCATCGTGCCGACGTACGATGATAGAAATCTCCGAGAACTGATCGTCTTCCCGTATCGCCTGATCTATCGTGTGATGATCGATCGCATTTACGTGATCGCCGTCTTCCACGGCGCGCAGCAGTTGCCCGATTCGCTTTAACCCGCTGACCGACGTGCCGACCCTACCGCCATCACGGCGCTTGCGTGGCTGCGCCGGCAAGCGCCGCGCTGGCTGCGACTCGGGTGTCTGACGTGCTGTGCGGTGGCGCTGTGTTGTCCGCAAGAAACGCGCGCAGCGACCCTTTAGCGACGATTTGTAACATCACTTCCTACAGTGACCCGCCACGGCGATATGCCTGATTGCAGGGGTGCCCAACGTTGCTCGGTCGTCCGGGTGTAACTGCCTGAAGCGATAGAATAAAGGACGGTTTCGAGGATGTTAACGATTTCGAGTGTAGACGGTGCCATTATTGTGTCCGGGGAGACCACCGGGAGTTCGAACGATGCATATGGGAAAGCTGCTGTTTGCCCAGTTGGGCAAAAGCCAGAAAAATCATTCCCTTCCAGCCGGTTTGCGGCTAAAATGCCCCGCTTTCAGCCGGCCGCCTGATTCCTTGGCGACGGATTATCCACCAAGAGGAATTCACATGGTTACCATTCGCCTTGCTCGTGGCGGCGCCAAAAAGCGTCCCTTCTACGAAGTCGTCGTTACCGATCGTCGTCGTGCCAATAGCAGCAACTGCATCGAGCGCATCGGCTTTTACAATCCCCGCGCCAAGGAACAGGAAGAGACCCTGCGTCTGGACATGGAGCGCTACAACCACTGGTTGAGCAAGGGCGCCAAGGCCTCGGATCGCGTTCAGTTTCTGGTGAAGGAAAAAGCCGCTGCCTGAGGATTCGGCTTTGAAGTCGGCAACTCCGGCTTCGGGGCAGGACGGGACGGACGATTTTGTCATTCTCGGCAAGATCTCGGGTGTGTACGGATTGCGCGGCTGGGTGAAGGTGTACGCGGAAACGCGCGAACGCACTGACATTCTGGCGTTCGACCGCTGGTATCTGCGCCGCCCGGATGGCTGGCAGGCAGTGAAAGTGATCGAAGGACGGGCGCAGGCCAAAGGGGTCATCGTCCAGCTGGAAGGAGTAGGGCATTGCGATCAGGCGCGTGCGCTGATCGGCACCGAGATCGCGGTGCGCCGGGCGGATCTGCCGCCGGCCGAGCCTGGAACGTATTACTGGGACGATCTTATTGGCCTCAAGGTGGTGAACCTTGAAGGCATCGAGTTCGGAACCGTGAGTCATTTGTTCGAGACCGGTGGTGCGAACGATGTGGTGGTGGTGCAGGGCGAGCGCGAACGCGAACGTCTGATTCCCTACACCAGGGACGTGGTGAAGAGTGTGGATCTCAAGTCGCGTGTGATGCGCGTGGACTGGGACGCGGACTTTTAATGAATGCTTCGCTTGCTGAAACAACACAGCAAGCTGGGGTCGGCGATGAAGATCGACATTGTTAGTCTCTTCCCGCCGATGTTCGACGCCCTGACCGGGATGGGTATTACCGGCCGGGCGATCGAGAACGGATTGCTGGCGTTGCGCGTGTGGAACCCGCGTGACTACACGACCGACCCGTACCGGCGTGTGGACGAACGTCCCTACGGCGGCGGGCCGGGGATGGTGATGATACCGGGGCCGCTCAAGCTGGCCCTGGCGGCGGCCCGGGCCAACAACCCGCAGGCGAAGGTGATTTACCTTTCGCCGCAGGGCCGGCGGCTCGACCAGGCCGGCGTGCTGGAGCTGGCGGGGCGGGAGGGACTGATCCTGCTCGCCGGGCGCTACGAAGGCGTGGATGAGCGCCTGATCGAAAGTGAAGTGGATGAGGAGTGGTCGATCGGTGACTACGTCTTGTCGGGCGGCGAGCTCGCGGCGATGGTGATCATCGACGCAATCGCGCGCCAGATCCCCGGTGCCCTCGGGCACGAGGATTCGGCGAGCCAGGACTCGTTCGCGGTGGGCCTGCTGGATTGCCCGCACTACACGCGGCCGGAGGAGTACGAAGGTCAGCGGGTGCCGGACGTGTTGTTGTCCGGCAACCATGCCGAGATCCGGCGCTGGCGCCTGAAGCAGGCGCTGGGGCGGACTTGGGAACGGCGGCCAGACTTGCTGGAAAAGTTGGAGTTGGACGCCGAGCAGCAGGCGCTGCTTGATGAGTACCGGCGCGAGCATGCCGGCAAGGAAATTTGAATTCTAAGTCTGATTGCAGGAAAGCAGGCCTGCATATAAATGTTCATTATTTAAGGTTGGAGTAATGCCATGAGCAAAATGATTCAGGAACTGGAAGCGGCACAGATGGACAAAAAGATCCCGGTTTTCAATCCGGGTGACACGGTCGTTGTGCACGTGAAGGTGGTGGAAGGCGAGCGCGAGCGCTTGCAGGCGTTCGAGGGTGTGGTCATCGGCCGCCGCAACGCCGGCTCCAATTCCTCCTTCACCGTGCGCAAGATTTCCTACGGCGAAGGCGTGGAGCGTGTATTCCCGCTGTACAGCCCGCTGGTCGCGAAGATCGAAGTGAAGCGCCGCGGCGATGTGCGTCGTGCCAAGCTCTACTATCTGCGCAACCTCACCGGCAAGGCCGCGCGCATCACTGAAAAGGTGTAAGCGTCTCCGGGCTGCTGTGACCATGGCCGCCCGGTCGTGCCGCACTCAAGCGGGTGCTGCCCTGATGGGCGGCACCCGCTTTTTGTTGTGCAGTGGCCTGTTGTTTCTCCTGCAGGCCCCGCTGGTTTCTTACGCCACGGACAACGATGCGATCGAGCGCGTCCGCGCGCTGACCAAGGGTGGTGCCACCCAGCTCGCCCTGCGCCTGCTCGACCAGTATCAGCCCACTGCTACCCAAACCGAATCCTGGATGCTCTGGGAGAAGCAGCGCTATGCCTTGTACCGCGCGCAGCGCAACTGGGTGCCGCTCGCCGCGCGTGCTACCAGTCTGCCTGCCGGCCTGCCGCCCGAGTTCGTGCACTGGGCCAAGACCGAGGCGGCACGTGCGCGTCTCAGCGCCAGCGACGCGGAAGGCGCGCGCCGTGTGCTGCGCGATCTGCTGTGGCAGGAACAGGGCAGCCGTGACGAACGCGCCGAGTGGCGCCAGCTCGTGATCCGCAGTTATCTGATCGAGAACAACGTCAGCGACGCGCACACCGCGCTGCAACAATATCGCGCGGATTTTCAGGTCAACGGCCCGGCGTGGCGCCAGCTTGAGGCCACCATCCTGATCCGTGCCGGCAAGGCCCGGGAGGCGTATGCACTCATCGGCGACATCAAGACTCACGACGGCCAGCTGCTCACGCTGCTCGCCGGCTTGCAGGGTGAAATGCTGCCACCCGCGACGGTGTTGACGCGCGCCCTCAGCCTCGCGGAAGAAACACGCAACAAGCCGGCGCTCCATCACCAGGCCTGGCTGCTGGTGGCCGAGGCCGCGGCGCGCGCCAACGATCCCCTGCGCAGGATATACGCCCTGGAACGCGCGCTGACCGATGCGCGCGAGCAGGCTGCGCCGGATGCCTTGCTCGCCGCCAACACCGACGACCTGTGGCAGGCGTACGAGCGTTATGCCGAGGCGGTGGGTAACGAGGCGCGTCTGCTGGTCGGCAATGACGCCGCGTGGTTGAAAAAGGCTGAAGCGTACAAACGCGACGATGCCCTGCAGGCGCGTGCGTTCTACGCCTTTCTCCTCGGGCACGCCGGCGTCGAGACACGCAAGCTGGCGCAGCAGCGGTTCACCGACTCGCTCATCGAGGACGGACGCGCCGAGGTCCTGCGCGCCCTGTATAGCGCGAGTCGTCGTTATCCCGATCTCAAGGCGGTGCCAGAGTATGCGCGCTACCGGCTCGCCGACCAGGCGCTCACCGATTACGACATTACGTTCGCCGCGCGCCTCATGCAGGGGCTGGAGAATCCGCCGGCCGGCGAGAATCCAGACAGCTGGTCGCTGCGCCGCGCGCGTGTGTTGATTTATGCCGGCGATCAGCGCGGCGCGGTGCAGCTTCTGAATGGCATTCTCGCGGGCAAGAAGAATCTCGACGACGCCTTCGCCGAGCGCTTTATCCAGGTGTTGTTCGACCTGCAGGCCGCCGAACATCACACGCAGGTCATCGCGTTGCTGGAAGCGGTCTTTCAATTGAACAAAAATCCGCGCATCCAGCGCGAATGTCTTTACTGGACGGCGGACTCCAAGGCGGCGCTGGGTGAACACCAGCAGGCCGCCGAGCTGTATCTGCGCTCTGCGACCTACCAGCACCCTACGGGCGGCGACATGTGGGGCCAGACGGCGCGCTACCATGCCGCCGAAGAACTGGGCAAGGCCGGGCTCACCCAGGATGCGCGTCTCGTGTACCAGGCGCTGCTCCGGCACGCGGACGACGCCAAGCAGCGCGCCGTGATTGAGCGTAATATCCAGCAGCTATGGCTGATCGAAAAGAAGGCTACGCCGCGGTAATCGCCGCGCCGTTCGGGCGCCTGGGTATTCATGCCCAGGAGGCGCTCACGTCGATTGATTTTGTTTCCACTCGCATTCCGCTGCAGCCACCGCGCACGCCGCTCGCGCGCCAGGTGTGTGAGCAGCTCAAGGCCTATTTCGCCGATCCACACACGCGCTTCGATCTGCCGCTGGTGCCGGACGGCACGCCATTCCAGCAGCGTGCGTGGCGCGCGCTGCAACGCATTCCCTCCGGCACGGCACGCACTTACGGTGAACTCGCGCGCACACTCAAGAGCGCGCCGCGCGCCGTGGGCGGCGCCTGCCGCGCCAATCCCATTCCGATCGTCGTGCCCTGCCACCGGGTGATTGCGGCCAACGGGCCCGGCGGTTTCATGGGCGCTACCGGCGGCCGGGCCATGGACATCAAGCGTTGGCTGCTCGAGCATGAAGCCGCAGTCTGACGAACTGCTTGAGCGCTTCCTGGATGCGCTCTGGCTGGAAGCGGGCCTGAGCCGCAACACGTTAAGCGCCTACCGCAGCGATCTCGAAGCGTTCTCCGCCTGGCTCAAGGCATCGCCCGCCACGGCAACCCGCGAGCAGCTGCAAGCCTATCTCGCCGAGTGTGTCAGCAGGGGTATTCGTCCGCGCAGTACGGCGCGGCTGCTCTCCAGTCTGCGGCGCTTCTATCAGTATCTGTTGCGCGAAGGGCTGATCACCGATGACCCCACGGCGCAGATTGAATCGCCCAAGCTCGGCCGGCCGTTGCCCAAGTCGCTCACCGAAGAGCAAGTGGAAAAACTGCTGCAGGCACCAGATGCCGAGACCACGCTCGGCCTGCGCGATCGCGCCATGCTCGAAACCCTGTACGCCACCGGCCTGCGCGTCTCGGAGCTGGTCGGCCTGACGCTCCAGCAGGCCAACTTACAAGCTGGCGTGGTCAAGGTGATCGGCAAGGGCGACAAGGAGCGACTGGTGCCGCTCGGCGAAGAGGCGATTGAATGGCTGCAACGCTATCTGAACGAGGCGCGCGCCAAACTGCTGCATGGCCAGACAACGGATGCGCTTTTCCCGACCGCGCGCGGCGCAGCCATGACCCGCCAGGCGTTCTGGCACAACCTCAAGCGCTACACGCGCGTCGCCGGCATCGAAACGCACTTGTCACCGCATACCTTGCGGCACGCGTTCGCCACGCACCTGCTGAATCACGGCGCCGACCTGCGCGTGGTGCAGATGCTGCTCGGACACGTGGATCTCTCGACCACGCAAATCTATACGCAGGTGGCGCGCGAGCGCCTGAAGCAGCTGCACGCGCAGCATCACCCGCGCGGCTAAGGTATGAATATTCCGGAAGATTGATCAGCGTAAAGCGTGTAACCCACTGTTCGTCATGCAGTCTTGTTGTCATCCCAGCGAAAGCAGGGATTCAGAATGAATTATCCGAGAACACTCCTGGCTACGCGTATACTGAACTCAAGAGGCCTGCCTTTGGCGGATCGCAATGAGAGGTAATGACAGTGGAAGGAATCAGTGATATCCGAATTGCCGGCATGGATGAGAACCGTCCGCCGCGGCTCCGCAAGGAGCCGTATATCAATCTCTATTTCCGGCTTTTGCACAAAGCGCCGCCAGACTGGTGCGTGGGCTTCAACGATTTGCTCGTGAAGCATGAGTACGCGCCAAAAATAAACACCGATGAGGGTCTGTACATCGAAGCCTGGGTAAGAAGCCCGGATGAGATCGCTGGGTTATTCCAGGTTCTCAAGGAGAAGGTGACAGAGTGCACGACTCAATATATTGAGAAGATAGCCGCCAGTAAACGCGAGTCAGACAGCGACAATGATCTCCTGCAGAAGGAAGGGGGTGGAGAGCAGGGCCGGCTGAACAAGATTATTGCCGGGCTTGATTTTGGCGTGTAATCGCTGTGGTGTGCGAGACCACCTGTTGGCCGGAAGGCGATTCGCGCATCGTTAACGATTGATACGCAACCTATGTAACTGAGTCTGAAAAACGCTTCCCGGAATTTTCTTGCTGAGACGCAAACGGCCGCTTGCGACCCAAAGCAGCCATTCGTTTTATTGACGTAGCGAAAGTCCGAAATCTACAAGCCCGAGAATCAGAATTGTCATGTTGCTCGTGGCACAAACGGGCTGCATTCGATTCACCCGCACAGGCTGCAGCATGGGTGCGGATACGCACTGGCGAACCGCGATCGGGACACACGATTAATTCAGGGCTACCTGGGGCACGTCGATATCCGCAATACCGAGATCTACACCTGGACGGCAGCAAGGCGGTTTTAGGGGCTGTGGGAGAGCTAAGTCATTTGAGATGCGTACTAACCGCCCTCGGTTAGCGTTCTTTGCCTTCGTCCGCAGACAGGTGATCCCCTTGTTGCTATCCTATAGTGGTGTGTATAATACACACCATGAAGAGCCGTGATTTGATGCGGGAGCTTGAGGCAGACGGTTGGCGACTTGTCCGAGTTCGCGGCAGCCATCACCAGTTCAAGCATCCCCGGAAACCCGGCACGGTGACGATTACACATCCAAAGAAGGATCTCGGGATCGGTTTGGTGAAGGCGATACGAAAGCAGGCAGGATTGAAGTAGGAGGTGACTATGCGTTACGTGGTAGCAATCGAGAAAGGCGACAAGAAGCACGCTTACGGTGTGGTCGTTCCGGATCTGCCGGGGTGCTTCTCGGCCGGCGACACGCTGGACGAAGCCCTGGTGAACGCCAAGGAGGCCATTCTCTTGCACTTGGACGGCCTGCTGGACGATAAGCAGCCGATCCCGGCTCTGCGCCCGCTTGAGGAGCATTCGAAGAAGCGCCAGTGGAAGGGCTGGACTTGGGCCGTCGTGGACGTGGACTTGAGCGAAATCGACAAGAAGGTCGAGCGCATCAACATCACGCTGCCACGACGCGTGCTGCGCGTGATCGACGATGCGGCGAAGCGCGCCGGTGAATCGCGCTCGGGGTATATCGCGCGCGTTGGTATGTCTGGGGCCAAGTGAATACTCTGTGCGACTCCAAGCGCTGGGCGGCGCGATCTCGGCGTTTGTACTCTTTTTGACGCATCGCAGGATGGGGCGCTTCCGACCCGGAGCAGACATTCACGCCAGGCGGAAGATCCGTGGTACGTCCCCTATTGTTCGTGTCCGTGCCTTTCCGGAAAGGCCTTTGGCGAATGTTGCGCGAACAAGTCGCATATAACTATGCCGCATCTACAAATTCAGCTTTACGTTCAGCCAAGCAAGGCACTTCTTGAAAAATGAGCTATTGCTGTGAGAGGCGTAACCCTGCAGTCGATCTCGCCCCTTTGATCGCTAGATGCTGCGCGATGAAGCCGCGCAGCGCCGGCCACCTTCACGTTAGCCACCAGCAGGCGCAGCATGGGTCCAATAACGCTCTTCGATAAATCTTTTCTCCAGTCGTTAAATGTCGACGAGTCCGTATGGTTCGACCATTTCTTCTTGACCAATGTTTGCCCAATTTTTTATGTTGAAACGCTTGCCGACCTCAGTAAAGTTGTTCGGGAGGGCCGCAAACCTGAAGAAGAGGTGGCATACATAGCAAACAAATTCCCGGAAATGCATGGTTCGCCAAATGCATACCACACGAACCTCTGTATCTCCAATCTCATGGGCCACAGTGTCCCCATGGCAACAGGCCAGATACCGCTTTCAGGTGGTCGACTGGTTAAGTCTGGAGGGAAGTCAGGTGTGGTTTATGAACAATCACCAGAGTCGGAGGCATTTTCTCGCTGGCACAAACAACAGTTTCTCGAAATCGAGCGCCTTTATGCGCATGGGTGGCGTGAAGCACTCCAAACACTGGACTTGAAAGAATTGGGAAGCAATTTTCGGACACTGGGCATCGATGGAAGCTCGTGCAAGACGCTTGAGGAAGCAAAGGCTCTCGCCGTCAGTATCGTTTCTGGTCGTGATAAGCCATTTGAGCGCATGAAACTGGCGATTCTTTTTTTGCATATCCCGAGAGAACTACACCGACAAATTCTAGAAAGATGGAGTATCGTCAATTATCCGCCTTTAATTGAATATGCCCCTTATGTCGCGCACGTCTTAACAATTGAACTCTTCTTTCAGATCGCGCTTGCCGCTAATCTCATTTCTAGTGAACGGCCATCTAATCGAACTGACATTGCTTATCTGTTCTATTTGCCTTTCTGTATGGCCTTTGTATCGTCAGACAAGCTGCATCGCAGGTGCGCTCCGCTTTTTTTACGTCACGATCAACAATTCATATGGGGGCCGGAGCTAAAAGAAGACCTCACGAAGATTAACAGCCTTTATCTGAGCCTCCCGGAGGCGGAACGGGAAAGAGGCGTAATGTCATTCGCTGGGCACCCTCCCAAAGCGGGCGATTTCCTCGTTTCTAGAATTTGGGATCGTCATTTTCCAAATTGGCGCGAGAGGAAGCATGTAGATATCTCAAAGACCAAGATCGACAACTCGAAGTTGGTGGATGAGATAAACAAGATGAAGGGCGCGCCTGCATTACTGCCAGAAGAAGTTGATTTTGATCCAAGCAGCCCGGACAGTGTGACGCTGCAAAGGATGGTACGAAAGAAAAAGGGTTCCTGGTATCAGGTGCCAAAGGACTTGAAGGACGCTGATGAGCACAAATAGTAATGTACAGCGGATAACCACTGGCCCGTGCGGGCGTCTAGTACAGCGCATTATGTTTCCTGACACTTCATTGGCCGGCGTTGCACAGCCAGGTTGCTGAAAGGGCGTCCGCTCTTGGGAAAAGTGAGCGACCGGTTATGGCCGAAAGCAGCCGGAGACGCACGCTTCTTCTTAAAGCCGTCGAAGAATATACAAGCGGCCGAGCACCGGCTGTGAAATCGCATAAGCCGCAACTCCAACTCCATCCGCTGCCAGGTCGAACAAGGAAAATTCTCGATACGGCAGGAAATACTGGATCACCTCAATCAGCAGTCCATAGCCCAGAATCGCGAGTCCTTTGCTCAGGTTGAACCTGACCTTGGGCGCAGAATAATCTGCCAGGAAGGCCAGCACATAAAATGCCAGGACATGGTTCACCTTGTCATTCAGATTATCGATGACTGAAGGCTCCTGCTGTGTGGTCGCCAGATACATCGTAATGACCAGCGTTACTACCAAGGCGGCTCGAAAGGCAATGATGGTGGTCTGTGGAAGCGTCATTCCGTTATTGCACCAGCGAGTTGCCTGTATCGGTCTGCATGAGCGACGAGGCGAGGTTGGCAGGCTGTTGAAAAACGCACCGAAACATCAAACTTTGTCATTCCGGCGAAAGCCGGAATCCAGGATGTCGATGAAACCATTGATGTTAACTCCTGGACACCGGCTTTCGCCGGTGTGACGAATCATTTTTTCAACAGCCTGCTGTCTAGTCTTGAAACAATAGTGACGACGCTGACTGGCAGTCAGGATGGAGACTCTGGGTTATCCACGTCCGAAGCGATGGTGCAGCCAGGCGATGGTGCCCGGCAGCAGCGAGACCACAATGATGCCGAGCATCATCAGAGTCAGATTCTGGCGCACCACCGGCAGATGACCGAAGAAGTAACCGGCCAGCACGAACAGCCCGATCCAGAGCACGCTGCCGGTGAGGCTGAATGCCAGAAACCGGGCATACGGCATGTGCCCGACGCCGGCCACGAATGGCGCGAAGGTGCGCAGGATCGGCAGGAAGCGGGCGAGCAGTATGGTCTTGCCGCCGTGGCGATTGTAGAAGGCGCGGGTGCGGTCGAGGTACTCGTGGTTGAGCAGCCGCGAATCGTTGTGGCGGAACACGCGCGGCCCAAGGTGGTGGCCGATCCAGTAGTTGGTGTTGTCGCCGCCGAACGAGGCGGCGATCAGCAGCGGGATCAGCCACTGCACATCGAGCCCACCGCCGGCCGCCAGGGCGCCGGCGACGAACAGCAGCGAATCACCGGGCAGGAAGGGTGTTACCACAAAGCCGGTCTCGGCAAAGATAATGGCGAACAGCAGCAGGTACACCCACAGGCCGTAGTCGTGCAGGAACGTGCCGAGATAACGGTCGAGGTGCAGGAAGATATCAACCAGCTGCATGATCAGTTCCATTACACCGCCTCGCCAGAATTATTTTGCATGTATTGATAGCCCTCACCCTAGCCCTCTCGGCAAATGCTCCCGGCTTTGCTCTACCTCCTGCATCCATGCAGTCGTCCCAGAGGGAGAGGGGATATTTACGGGTTAGTCCAGTTCACCAAACCGCTGTAGGCCGTTCCGATCACCACCAGGCCGAAGGCGATGCGGTACCAGGCGAACAGGCTGAAGTCGTGACTGCTGATGTAGCGCAGCAGCCAGCGTACGCACAAAAAGGCGGAGATGAACGAGGCGATGAAGCCCGCTGCCCACATGCCGAGGTCATCGGCATTGAGCAGCGCGCGCTCCTTCCACAGCTCGTAGGCGCCGGCCGCAATCAGCGTGGGAATGGCGAGAAAGAAGGAGAACTCGGTGGCCGCCTTGCGCGAGAGGCCGAAGAACAGCCCGCCGATGATGGTCGCGCCGGAGCGGGACGTGCCGGGAATCAGGGCGAGGGCCTGGGCGAAGCCGAGCTTGAGGGCGTCCTGCCAGGTCAGGTCGTCCACCGATTGGATACGGATCACGTGCTGGCGCCGTTCGGCCCAGAGGATGAACACGCCGCCGAGGATGAAGGCCAGGGCCACGGGAATGGGTTGGAACAAGTGCGCCTTGATCGCTTTTCCGAATGCGAGCCCGAGGATCGCCAAGGGCAGGAAGGCGATGGCCAGGTTGATGACGAAGCGTTGCGCAGTGCGATCGCTGCGCAGGCCGCCCACCACGCTGCCGATCTTGGCGCGGTATTCCCAACACACGGCGAGGATGGCGCCGGTCTGGATGACGATCTCGAAAAGCCTGCCGCGCTCGTCATTGAAATCGAGCAGGTCGCCGGCCAGGATCAGGTGGCCGGTGGAGGAGACCGGCAGGAACTCGGTCAGTCCTTCGACGATGCCGAGCACGACGGCCTTGAGCAACAGCGTAAAATCCATTTTATTTTTTGTCTAGAGTAAGCAGGCTTGCACAAAAATAGCCATTATTAGCCGAGGTAGGTCAGGGGCCGGCCGTGCACCTGTTCGCGGATGTGCCCGTTGTCAAAGGCGATTTCGCCGTTCACGATGGTATACAGCGGCCAGCCGCGCAGTTCGCGTCCGTGCCACGGCGACCAGCGCACCTTGGTGAAGGTTTCCTCATTGCGCACCGGCCGGGTGTGGTCGATATCGACTAGCGTGAGGTCTGCGTCCCAACCTTCCAGAATCTTTCCTTTGTTCGGAATGTGGTAGGCCTCGGCCGGGTCGTAGCACATCCATTTCTGGATTTCGGCGAGCGTGCAGCGGCCTTCGTGCATGGCGGTGAGCATCAGCGGCAGCGACGTCTCGACCCCCGGCATGCCGGATGGTGAATTCGGGTAGGTCCGCTGCTTTTCTTCGAGCGTGTGCGGGGCATGGTCGGTGGCGATGAAGTCGATGATGCCATCGTGCAGCCCGGCCCAGAGCGCGGCATTGTCCGCGGGCGTGCGGATCGGCGGATTCATCTGCACCAGCGTGCCGAGGCGCGCATAGTCGGCGGTGTTCAGCAGCAGGTGATTGGGGATCGCCTCGGCCGTGACCCAGGCCGGCTTGTCGACGCGCAACATGGCGACTTCCTCGCGCGTCGAGAGATGCAGGATGTGCAGGCGGCGCTGGTATTTCTTCGACAGCGTGAGCGCCAGTTCGGTGGCCAGACGCGCGGTTTCGTTGTCACGGATCTCGGAGTGCACGGCCGGGTCGGTGCGTCCGGCGAACTGCGCACGGCGCGCGTGGATGCGCGCCTCGTCTTCCGCGTGCACGGCGATCAGGCGTGTGCCGTTCGCGAAGATGCGCTCCAGGTCTTCGGGACGATTCACCAGCAGACTGCCGGTGCTCGAACCCATGAAAATCTTGATGCCGCAGGCCGGCGTGACGCTATTGAGGGCTTCGAGGTTGTCCGGTGTGGCGCCGATGAAAAAGCCGTAGTTGGCGACGCTCTTCTGGGCGGCGCGCGCGAGTTTCTCGTCGAGCGCTGCCTGCGTGGTGGTCGGCGGCGCCGTGTTCGGCATTTCGAGAAAGCTGGTGACGCCTCCGCGCACCGCGGCGCGCGAGCCCGAGCCCAGGTCTTCCTTGTGCTCGTTGCCCGGCTCGCGGAAATGTACCTGCGGGTCGATCACGCCGGGCAGCAACAGTTTGCCGGCCGCATCGATGGTCTCGCGCGCCGCGGCCGTGATGGCGGGATCGATGCGGGCGATGCGGCCGTCTTCGCAGGCCACGTCGCCTTCGACGGTGCTGCCGTCCGGGCGGGCAATGCGGGCGTTGCGGATGAGCAGGTTATACAACCGTCAGACTCCAATAATAACGGCTATTATTGTGCAGGCGTGCTTTCCCTAAAAGCGAGAGGGGGTTATTGAACCCCCTCTCTGTTACGGAATGGCTAGCAACCAAGGCTTTCAGCCCATCTGCTTTTCGCGGATTTCATCCAGCGTCTTGCAGTCGATGCACAGGGTTGCGGTCGGGCGTGCCTCAAGGCGCTGCACGCCGATCTCGACGCCGCAGGTCTCGCAGTAGCCGTAGTCGTTGGAGTCGA
>CAYHES010000016.1:19268-24421 GCA_964355495.1 uncultured Acidiferrobacterales bacterium | reverse complement strand
TGCACGTGTCGGCCAAGGACAAGGCCAGCGGCAAGGAAAACAAGATCACCATCAAGTCGAGTTCCGGCCTCACGGATACCGAGATCGACCGCATGGTGAAGGACGCCGAGGCGCATGCCGAGGAAGACCGCAAGGCGCATGAGCTGGTGGATGCGCGCAACCGCGCCGAGGGCATGATCCACAGCGTGCAGAAGTCGATCAAGGACATGGGTGACAAGCTCGACGCCGCCGAGAAGGAGAAGATCGAGGCGGCCATCAAGGACCTGGAAGGCGTGCTCACGGGTGATGACAAGGAGGCGATCGATGCCAAGACCACGGCGCTGACCGAGGCCAGCCACAAGCTCGCCGAGCAGATGTACGCGCAGGCACAGTCCGCGGCGGGCGCAACCGATGCCCAGTCCGCCGGCGCCGCCGAGGGCGCAGCGTCGGGCAAGGCGGATGACAATGTCGTCGATGCCGAGTTTGAGGAAGTGAAGGACAATAAAAAGAAGTCGTGAGTCTGGAGTCGTGAGTCGCGAGTGCTGAGTCGCGGTGTGCCGGGTCGGACACCGTGAACGCTCTTATTGATAACAGCCCTATGCGCGGGAAGATGGTGATGTGTGCATTATCTTCCCGCGTGCGGTTCTTTTGGACTCACGACCCGCGACTCACGACTCGCGACTGAAAAATAATATGGCCAAGCGTGATTACTATGAAGTGCTCGGGGTGGCGCGCAACGCCTCCGAGGCCGACATCAAGAAGGCCTACCGGCGGCTGGCGATGAAACACCACCCGGACCGCAATCCGGACGACAAGTCGGCCGAGGCCAAGTTCAAGGAGGCGAACGAGGCCTACGAAATCCTGGCGGACGCGCAGAAGCGCGCGGCTTACGATCAGTTCGGTCACGCCGGGGTCGATCCCAGCATGGCGGCGGGCGCGCGCGGCGGCGGAGGTTTCCAGGGCGCCGCCGGCAGCGCGAACTTTGCCGACATCTTCGGTGATGTGTTCGGCGACATCTTCGGCGGTGGTGGTGGCGGTGGCGGGCGGCGCGGTCAGGTATACCGCGGCGCCGATCTGCGTTACAACCTCGAGCTGTCGCTCGAAGAAGCGGTGCGTGGCACCGAGGTGCGCATCCGTGTGCCGACTCTCGAAGCCTGCGACACCTGTAAGGGCAGCGGCGCCAAGGCCGGGACCGCGGCCACGTCCTGCGCGACCTGCGGCGGCCACGGCCAGGTGCGCATGCAGCAGGGATTCTTCTCCATCCAGCAGACCTGCCCCGCGTGCCGCGGTAGCGGCAAGGTGATCAAGAGCCCGTGCGATGCCTGCCATGGCCAGGGACGCGTCAAGGCCAGCAAGACCCTGTCGGTGAAAGTGCCGGCCGGCGTGGATGAAGGCGACCAGATCCGGCTCGCGGGCGAGGGTGAGGCCGGTGAGAGCGGCGGACCGGCGGGCGATCTGTATGTGCTGGTGCGTCTCAAGCCGCACGATCTGTTCAAGCGCGATGGCGACGACCTGCACTGCGAGATGCCGGTGAGTTTCGCGACCGCGACGCTCGGCGGCGACATCGAAATTCCGACACTCGACGGACGTGCCAGTCTCAAGATTCCGCTTGGCACCCAGACCGGCAAGGTGTTCCGCCTGCGCGGCAAGGGTGTGCGCAACGTGCGTTCGCACGCGACCGGCGATCTCTATTGCCACGCCAGCGTCGAGACACCGGTGCATCTCAACAAACGCCAGAAGGAGCTGCTTGAGGAATTCGAGGCGTCCCTGCGCGAGGGCGGCGCGCGCCACAGCCCGCGCGAGCAATCCTGGGTGGAGAAGCTCAAGAGTTTTCTCGGCTGAACAGCGTGGTGCCGGGCAGCACCGCAGCCCTCATCGCCAGAAGGTTGCTGAAGTACTCGCCGAAATATCAAATTCCGTCATTCCGGCGCAAGCGGCAACTGCTCCTGCGTTGCTCTAACTCCCCACATCCCTGTGGGTCGCCGGAATCCAGGATGTCGATAAAACCGTTGATTTTAATTCCTGGACACCGGCTTTCGCCGGTGCGACGAGCCCTTTCTTCTACAGCCTGTTGGCCGCTCTTGCACATCCTAGTGTTTCGCGGTGCTCGGACTTCCATGGCCGGCATGCTATCCGGCACCAGCAGCAACGTGTAAGTTAGCCGGCACCTGTGCGTCTACCGCTGGAGTGTATCCAGTCACGAGGTGTCGCCATGCCAATTCGCCGTTCGCGGGATATTCTGCCTTCCGAGATCACCGATCCGGATCTGTATCTCAACCGGCGCAAGTTTCTGGCCGCGGCCGGGGTGACGCTGGGCGCGGCACTGACCGGCGAATCGCTCTTGGCGGCTCCGTCCGCATTCCCGAATCTGCGCAAGAGTGCGCTGAGCGCGAGCGAGCCGCCGAATTCCCTGCGCGACGTGACCACCTACAACAATTTCTACGAGTTTGGCACCGACAAGGCCGATCCCGCGCAGAACGCGCACACGCTGGTGACGCGCCCGTGGACGGTGCGCATCGACGGCGAGGTGAGACGCGCGCAGAGCGTGGATGTCGGCACGCTCATGCGCTGGTCGCCGCCCGAGGAACGCATCTATCGTCTGCGTTGTGTCGAGGCCTGGTCGATGGTGATCCCGTGGGTCGGCCTGCCGCTCGCCGCCATCATCAAGCGCGCCGAACCGACCAGCCGCGCGAAGTATGTCGAGTTCACCACCTTGAATGACCCCAAACAGATGCCCGGCCTGCGCCGGTCTGTGCTCGACTGGCCCTACGTCGAAGGCCTGCGCATGGATGAAGCCATGCACCCGCTTTCGATTCTGGCCGTCGGCCTGTACGGGGACATATTGCCCAATCAGAACGGCGCGCCGTTGCGGCTGGTGGTGCCGTGGAAGTACGGTTTCAAAAACGGCAAGTCAATCGTGCGCATCCGTTTCACCGAACAGCAGCCGGCCACCAGTTGGAGCAAGGCCGCGCCCGGAGAGTATGGGTTCTATGCGAACGTGAATCCGGCGGTCGATCACCCGCGCTGGAGCCAGGCGAAGGAACGGCGCCTCGGCGAATTCACCAAGCGCCCGACATTGCCGTTCAACGGTTACGCCGAGCAGGTGGCGTCACTCTACAGCGGCATGGACCTGCGTAAGTTTTATTGACCCAAAAACTCAACGCAAAGACGCGAAGACGCAGAGAAACCCGTTCCAGGAAATTTGGATTTGATTTTCTCCGCGTCTCTGCGTTGAGTTGTTAAAATTACCATGACTTGGCTGAAACCGCTGGTATTTGCCCTGTGTCTCGCGCCGCTCACGCGGCTGGTGTTTTTTGCGTTCACCGACCGGCTCGGTGCCAACCCGATCGAATTCGTTCTGTGTTCGCTCGGTACCTGGACGCTGACGCTGCTGCTCGTCACGTTGAGCATCTCGCCGCTGCGCCGGCTCACCGGCTGGAACAGCCTCATGCGCGTACGGCGCATGCTTGGCCTGTTTGCGTTCTTCTATGCCTGCTTGCACTTCCTGACCTATGCCGGGGTCGACCAGTCCTTCGATCTGTCGGCGATCCTGGCCGATGTCGTCAAGCATCCGTATATCACCGTCGGGTTTACCTGCTTCGTGCTGCTCATTCCGCTCGCCGTGACCTCCACGAATGCCATGCAACGCCGACTCGGCGGCAAACGCTGGCAGCAATTGCACCGCCTCGTGTATCTCATCGCGGCGGGCGGGGTGGTGCACTATCTGTGGCTGGTAAAGAAGGATCTCACCCAGCCGCTGTTGTACGGTTTGGCGCTGGCAGTGCTGCTTGGGTTACGTTTCATGTGGCGCCGATCGTCGCCGGCGCGCGCGGCGTTCAGTCGCCCGCCGGGGTAATGCGGAATTCGAGTATTTGGTCGTTGGCGGCGAGGGTTTCGGCCAGGCGCCGGGTGTCGTCGCGTTTGCCGGTGCGGATCACCATGCTGTACTCGTACAATTTTCCTTCTTCTTTGAGCGCATAGCTCAGGTTTGCCACACTGAAGCCGTGCTCGTTGATGAGCGCGCGCAAGTTGTCTTCAGGCAGCGCCTCATGGCGGCGGAAGCGGATTTCCAGGCGCGAATAATAAAGTGCCGGCATTACCATCTCGATTCGCCGGAACACCGACAGCGTGCCGAGGGTGAGCACGGTGCCGACCGTCGCCGGGAAATAGAAACCGGCGCCGACCAGAATGCCAATCGAGGCCGTGATCCAGATCGAAGCGGCGGTGGTGAGGCCGCGCACCGTAAGGCCTTCCTTCAAAATCACCCCGGCGCCGAGGAAACCGATGCCGGTCATGATGCCCTGCGCCATGCGCGTCGGATCGACGCGCAACGTCTCGACCGTGGCGTCCGGGAACAGTACCCACTGGTAAACGGTTAGCTGCATGAGCAGGCTGGATGCGGTGCACACTAGCGTGTGGGTGCGAAAACCAGCCGGGCGTCCGTGGTAGGTGCGCTCCAGCCCGATTAGCCCGCCGGCGAGCGTGGCCAGCACGAGGTGCAGCAGGATGGTGAGATATTCCTTTTCCATACCCTGATTAAAGCCCATTCACCTGCCCGCGGCAAAGCATTATGCTCAAGGTAGGTTGGGCTGAATGCAATGAAGCCCAACATCCCCAGGCAGGGGCAGTAGGTTGGGCAGAACGTTTTTGTGAAGCCCAACATCCCAAGGAAAGGATGAAGCCATGCGCTACCGGCGAGCAAATACGGCAGGCGGAACCTATTTTTTCACGGTAAACCTGGCCGAGCGGCATTCAGACCTGTTGGTGCGACATATCGAGGACTTGCGAACGGCCTTGCAGAAGGTGAAGCAGGCCCATCCCTTTGCCACGCTGGCCATGGTGGTGTTGCCCGAACACCTGCACGCACTATGGCGCCTGCCGCCCGGCGATGCCGACTATCCCGTTGCGCTGGTCACAAATCAAGGCCGGATTCTCGCGGCGATTGGCAAAAGGCGAGCGCATCCGCGAAAGTCGCAAGACCAAGCGGGAACGCGGTATCTGGCAACGACGTTATTGGGAACACCAAATCCGCGACGAGATCGATCTGGCGCGGCATGTGGACTACATTCACTATAATCCGGTGAAACATGGCTTGGTCAGCCGCCCTGTGGACTGGCCGCATTCAACGCTCCACGGTTACATTGAGCGTGGGTTGATGGTGCCGGATTGGGGTG
>CAYHES010000016.1:0-19168 GCA_964355495.1 uncultured Acidiferrobacterales bacterium | reverse complement strand
TTATGGCGAGCGCTGAGATGTTGGGCTTCGCAAGCTCAGCCCAACCTACCGAGCTTGGTCAGCCGCCCTGTGGACTGGCCTCATTCAACGCTCCACGGTTACATTGAGCGTGGGTTGATGGTGCCGGATTGGGGTGGGCAGATGGGTGATGGGTTGGGTGGTTATGGCGAGCGCTGAGATGTTGGGCTTCGCAAGCTCAGCCCAACCTACCGAGCTGCCGTCCTGCCTGTCGATGTGTCCACCGATGCAGGATATGAGGAGCTTGGTAGGTTGGGCTGAATGAAATGAAGCCCAACATCTCGTTGCCGAGCGACATTCCCCTTAACCGCGCAAATCATTTATCCTTGGACTCAGACAGCAGGCGGAAGAGTAAACGGGGGAGCAGCATGACACGTATTGCCATCAGTGGTGTGAGCGGGCGCATGGGGCGCGCCCTGGTCGAAGGTTGTCACCAGGGCCAGGGAATGCGTCTCGGCGCGGCCCTCGACCGCAGTGGCAGCCCGGCGATCGGGGCTGATGCCGGCGAGATCAGTGGCCTCGGGCGCGTGGGTGTGACCGTGGGCGCGGACCTTGGCGCGCAGCTCGGCCAGTTCGATGTGCTCGTGGACTTCACCCGCCCGGAGGCGAGTCTCGGCTATCTGGAAGTCTGCCGGAAGGCCGGGAAGAAACTGGTGATCGGCACCACCGGTTTCGATGCCGCCGGCAAGGCGGCGATCGCCGCGGCCGCCAAGGACATCGCCATTGTGTTCGCGCCCAACATGAGCGTCGGCGTGAACCTGTGCCTCAAGCTGCTCGACACCGCCGCGCGCGTACTGGGCGAGGATGTGGACATCGAGATCATCGAGGCCCACCACCGCCACAAGGTGGACGCGCCCTCCGGCACGGCGCTGCGCATGGGCGAGGTAGTGGCACAGGCGCTGGGACGCGACCTCAAGGACTGCGCGGTGTACGGGCGCGAGGGCGTCACCGGCGAGCGCCCGCGCGCGACCATTGGTTTTGCCACGGTGCGCGGCGGCGATATCGTCGGCGACCACACCGTGTTGTTCGCCGGCCTCGGCGAGCGCGTCGAGATTACCCACAAGGCTTCGAGTCGCATGACCTTCGCCCAGGGCGCGCTGCGCGCGGCGCTCTGGCTGGAAGGGAAGAAAACCGGTCTATATGATATGCAAGACGTGCTCGGCTTGCGTTGAGCGAACAACAGGGGTGCAGCCATGACCAGTATATCGTCGCCGTTTGCAGTGTGCCGGTGGATCACCGCGCTGCTCTGTCTGATGCTGCTGTCGCCGGTATGGGCGGCCGAGCCGGCACCGTCTGCGAGTGCCCGGGAACTGCTCAGCGTCCGCTTGTTGCAGTTGGGGCAGGACAGTTCGGCGTGGCAGGCGCTTTTGGCCGACGGTAAGGTGCGCACCGAGTTTTGCGCGCGTTGTCACGGCGAGGATGGCAACAGCAAGGAACCGCTGGTGCCGAACCTGGCCGGCCAGAACGCCCAGTACCTGCTCGATCAGGTCGAACGGTTCGCGGATGGCCGCCGCAAGGATTACATCATGAGTCCGCTGGCGCGCCAGTACAGCCGCGAGGACCGGGTGGTGGTGGCCATCTACTACGCCAGAATGAACAGCCGCGCACTCGGCGCCGATCCGGCGCGGGTTGCGCAGGGCGCGGCGCTGTACGGCCAGCGCTGCATCGCCTGTCACGGGCCGGGTGCGCGTGGCAGCGATCAGTTTGCGCGCCTGGCTGGCCAGCATCCGGCCTACCTGCAGCGCCGGCTGGAAGGATTTCAGGCGGCGTCCGGTGCGTCGCTGTCGCCCATGACCGATATCGCCCGGGCCCTGAATGACCGGCAGGTCGAGCAGTTGGCGGCTTACCTGTCGAGTCTGCCGTAAGCCCGAGCCAGCCGCGCCAAATCAGGCAAAGGTCGCGGCGCACGCCGCGACAAAAATGCAGCAACACCACGCTGCTTGCATTGATTTCGCCAGGAGTGGCGCGTAAAATTCGCGCTCAGCCGGAATTCCCTTTTTATGAATCGGAAGCGGGAGCGCGCCAGCCAGGTCCTCCCGCTTTTGCACGCCTACGCCCGGAGGTATTCAGCTGATGCGGTCTGCGTTGCTCGCCCTTGAAGATGGCTCCCTGTTTCCGGGGGAAGGCATCGGCATTTCCGGCCAGTCCGTGGGCGAGGTAGTGTTCAACACCGCCATGACCGGCTATCAGGAGATACTGTCCGATCCCTCCTACGCCCGCCAGATCGTCACCCTTACTTATCCGCATATCGGCAACACCGGCACCACGCCCGAGGACATGGAATCCGGCAAGGCCTACGCCACCGGACTCGTGATCCGCGACTTGCCGCGGCGCGTGAGCAACTGGCGCTCGGAATCGCCGCTGGCGGATTTCCTGCGCAAACAGAAAGTGGTCGGCATTGCCGGCATCGACACCCGCCGTCTCACGCGCCTGCTGCGCGAGAAGGGCGCGCAAAATGGCTGCATTGTTACGGTCGAAGAGGGTGGCAAGATCGATAGAATGGCTGCCGTGGCCGCAGCACGTGCCTTCGAGGGTCTGAAGGGCATGGACCTCGCCAAGGTCGTGACCACCAAGGAGGCCTATGACTGGCATGAAGGCACTTGGGAGCTCGGCCAGGGTAATCGCAAGAACACCCAAACGCGTTTTAAAGTCGTAGCCTTCGATTTTGGCGTGAAGCGCAACATCCTGCGCATGCTCGCTGACCGCGGTTGCGCCGTAACCGTTGTGCCAGCCAAGACCAAGGCCGCGGATGTGCTGGCGATGAAGCCCGATGGCGTGTTTCTGTCGAACGGCCCGGGCGATCCGGAGCCCTGCGTCTATGCGATCGAGGCGATCCGTACGATCGTGGCGACGCAGCTGCCGGTGTTCGGCATCTGTCTCGGCCATCAGCTGCTCGGCCTCGCTTCCGGTGCGCACACCCTGAAAATGAAGTTCGGCCACCACGGCGCCAACCACCCGGTGGTGGACGTGGACAGCGGCCGGGTCATGATCACCAGCCAGAATCACGGCTTCGCGGTGGACGAAGGCAGCCTGCCGTCGACGCTGCGCGTCACGCACCGTTCGTTGTTCGATGGCACCATCCAGGGTCTGGCGCGCACCGACGCGCCGGCGTTCTGCTTCCAGGGTCACCCGGAGGCGAGCCCCGGCCCGCACGACGTGGCGCCGCTGTTCGACCATTTCATTTCGCTCATGCAGCAACGCAAGCCCGCCTGAACCATGCCGAAGCGCACTGACATAAAAAGCATCCTGATCATCGGCGCCGGTCCGATCGTGATCGGCCAGGGCTGCGAGTTCGACTACTCCGGCGCACAGGCCTGCAAGGCGCTGCGCGAAGAGGGCTATCGCGTCATTCTGGTGAACTCCAACCCGGCCACCATCATGACCGATCCGGAGATGGCCGACGCCACCTACATCGAGCCGGTCACCTGGCAGACGGTAGCGAAAATCATCGCGGTCGAGCGCCCGGACGCGCTGCTGCCGACCATGGGCGGCCAGACCGCGCTCAACTGCGCGCTCGACCTCGACCGCGAAGGCGTGCTCGAGAAGTTCGGCGTGGAAATGATCGGCGCTAAGCGCGAGGCCATCGACAAGGCCGAGGACCGCGAGCTGTTCAAGAAGGCCATGGAGTCCATCGGACTCGGCGTGGCGCGCGGCGCGATCGCGCACTCCATCGAAGAGGCATTGCAGGTGCAGGCCATGATCGGCTTCCCGGCCATCATCCGCCCGTCCTTCACGCTCGGTGGTTCCGGCGGCGGCATCGCCTACAACAAGGAAGAATTCGTCACCATCTGCGAGCGCGGCCTGGATGCCTCGCCGACGCGCGAGCTGCTGATCGAGGAATCGCTCATCGGCTGGAAGGAATACGAGATGGAGGTGGTGCGCGACAAAAAGGACAACTGCATCATCATTTGCTCCATCGAGAATTTCGATCCGATGGGCGTGCACACCGGCGACTCGATTACCGTGGCGCCGGCGCAGACACTGACCGACAAGGAATACCAGATCATGCGCGACGCGAGCATCCTCGTGTTGCGCGAGATCGGCGTCGAGACCGGCGGCTCGAACGTGCAGTTCGCCATCAATCCGAAAGACGGGCGCATGATTGTGATCGAGATGAACCCGCGCGTATCGCGTTCCTCGGCGCTCGCCTCCAAGGCCACCGGCTTTCCGATCGCCAAGGTCGCCGCCAAGCTCGCGGTCGGCTATACGCTGGATGAATTGAAGAACGACATCACCGGCGGCAAGACCCCGGCGTCGTTCGAGCCGACGATTGATTACGTCGTCACCAAGTTCCCGCGCTTCACCTTCGAGAAATTCCCGAAGGCCGATGCCACGCTCACCACGCAGATGAAGTCGGTGGGTGAGGCTATGGCAATCGGCCGCACCTTTCAGGAATCTTTTCAGAAATCGCTGCGTTCGCTCGAAATTGGTTCCTATGGACTGGAACCGAAACTCGATCCGCTGCTCGACAAGGATGGGGCGCGCAAGAAGCTCATGCAGGAGCTGCGCGTGCCGGGTGCGGAGCGCGTCTGGTATATCGCCGATGCGTTCCGTTTCGGCATGACGCTGGATGAGATATTCGCGCTCACCTTTATCGATCCCTGGTTTCTGGCCCAGCTGGAGGAACTCGTGCTGATCGAAGGCGAGATCGTGAAATCCAAGAAACGGGTTCCGACCGCTGAACGATTGCGTGCATGGAAGCGCAAGGGCTTCTCCGACCGGCGGCTGGCCCAGCTTCTTTCAACCAGTGAAGAGAAGCTGCGCAAACTGCGCCACAAGCTCAAGGTGCGCCCCGTCTACAAGCGCGTGGACTCGTGCGCCGCGGAGTTTTCCACCGCCACTGCCTACATGTACTCTACTTATGAAGAGGAGTGCGAGGCCGCGCCGGAGAAGAAGGACAAGATCATTGTGCTCGGCGGCGGCCCGAACCGCATCGGCCAGGGCATCGAATTCGACTACTGCTGCGTACACGCCTCGTTCGCCCTGCGCGACGACGGCTACCAGACCATCATGATCAACTGCAATCCGGAGACCGTGTCGACCGATTACGACACCTCCGACCGGTTGTACTTCGAGCCGCTTACCCTGGAAGACGTGCTCGAAGTGATCAAGCTCGAGAAGCCCAAGGGCGTGATCGTGCAGTACGGCGGACAGACACCGCTCAAGCTGGCACGCGCGCTGGAAAAGAACGGCGCGCCGATCATCGGCACCACGCCGGATTCCATCGATGTCGCCGAAGACCGCGAACGCTTCCAGAAGCTGATCAAGAAGCTGAAGCTGTTACAACCGCCCAACGCCACCGCACGCGCCGCGGACGAGGCCATCAAGCTGGCCGAAAAGATCGGCTATCCGCTGGTGGTGCGGCCGTCGTACGTGCTCGGCGGGCGCGCCATGCAGATCGTGCACACGCGCGAGGAACTGGAGACTTACATGCGCGAGGCGGTGCGCGTGTCCGAGGATTCGCCGGTGCTGCTCGACCGTTTCCTGAATGACGCCACCGAGGTGGACGTGGACGCGGTGAGCGACGGTAAGACCGTAATCATCGGCGGCATCATGGAGCACATCGAGGAGGCTGGCGTGCACTCTGGCGACTCGGCCTGCTCGCTGCCGCCGTACAGCCTGTCGAAAAAGATCCAGGACGAGCTGCGCCGCCAGACGGTGCAGATGGCCAAGGCGCTCAAGGTCGTGGGCCTAATGAACGTGCAGTTCGCGGTGAAAGGCAATGACATCTATGTGCTGGAGGTCAATCCGCGCGCCTCGCGCACCGTGCCCTACGTCTCCAAGGCCACCTCGCGACCGCTCGCCAAGATCGCGGCGCGTTGCATGGCCGGCCAGTCGCTCAAATCGCAGGGCATTGCCGGCGAGATCGTTCCCGGTTACTACTCGGTGAAGGAAGCGGTGTTCCCGTTCATCAAATTCCCGGGCGTGGACACGGTGCTTGGCCCGGAAATGAAATCCACCGGCGAGGTGATGGGCGTGGGGCGTAGTTTCGGCGAAGCGTTCGGCAAGTCGCAGGCCGCCGCCGGCGCCGAGATTCCGCGTAGCGGCCGCATGTTCATCAGCTTGCGCGATACTGACCAGAAGGCCGGTGTTGAAGTGGCGCGCTATTTTGCCTCGAATGGTTTCGAGCTTCTTGCTACTCGCGGCACGGCCGCCGTGCTCGACGCGGCCGGCGTACCGGTCAAAGTGGTGAACAAGGTTTCGGAAGGCCGCCCGCATATCGTCGACATGATCAAGAACGACGAGATTGCCATCAGCCTCAACACCGTGGCCGACAAGCAGAGTGTCGCCGATTCCTATCCGATCCGGCGCGAGGCGCTGTTGCACAAGGTCACGAACTACACGACCCTGGCCGCGGCACGCGCCGCGGCTGAAGCTCACCGGCAGGCCGGTGAGTTCTCCGTCAACCGCCTGCAGGACTTGCACAAGGAGATTCGATCATGAGTAAGGTACCCTTGACGGTGGTAGGCGCCGAAAAACTCAAAGATGAGCTGCACCGCCTCAAGACCATAGACCGGCCGCGCGTCATTCAGGCGATTGCCGAGGCGCGCGCACACGGCGACCTGTCGGAGAACGCCGAGTATCACGCCGCCAAAGAGCAGCAGTCGTTCATCGAGGGGCGCATTGCCGAGGTCGATTCCAAACTGTCTAACGCCCAGATCATCGATCCGAAGACGGTGAATGCCGAAGGGCGGGTGGTGTTTGGCGCCACCGTGAAACTGCTGGATGAAGACAGCGGCACGGAAATGACTTACCAGATCGTCGGCGACGACGAGGCCGATATCGCCAAGGGCATGGTCTCGATCAGCTCGCCGATTGCGCGCGCCCTGATCGGCAAGGAGTCGGGTGAGTCGGTGGAGGTGCGCGTGCCGGACGGCACGCGCCACTATGAGATTCTCGACGTTAGTTATTGACGCTCTGGAGATAACGCAAAGAGCGCAAAGGCGCAGAGGACGCAAAGGGTTTGAATCGTAAAAACCGGCGAAT
This sequence comes from uncultured Acidiferrobacterales bacterium, assembly GCA_964355495.1. Classification (GTDB taxonomy): domain Bacteria; phylum Pseudomonadota; class Gammaproteobacteria; order Acidiferrobacterales; family UBA6901; genus UBA6901. The sequence goes on along the minus strand of CAYHES010000016.1, from coordinate 12,163 downwards.
TGAATCTTCTGCGATCTTTGCGCCTTTGCGTCCTCTGCGTTCTTTCCAGAGCCGAACCAGATTCTTTGTAGGGTGCGCCTGCGCACCGTTGGTCTCGATGAATCACAGTTGGTGCGCAAGCGCACCCTACCTGTTTCCTTGCCGGTCCAGATCGATGACCCTTTCTGCCATTTTTCAGGCCATTGAACGCGTTGTGTTAGCCCTGTGGGTCGGCGGTTTGTGGATGACCGGGCTGGTGATTGCACCGGTGTTGTTCAGAAGCTACGAGCGCATGGTTGCCGGGGATATAGCCGGCCGGCTGTTCTGGGCGATGAGCCTGCTCGGCATGGCGTGCGGCGTGCTGTTACTGGCCTTCACCGCGGCGCGCGCCCGGCAGCGGGTGTGGCGCGACTGGCGTGCCATAGTGCTGGTGGTCATGCTCGTCATTACCGTGATTGGGGAATTCGGACTGGCGGTGCGCATGCGCGAGCTCAAGGAACTGATGGTTCTCCCGCCGGTAGCGCCAGCCGTTCTGTCCGAATTCGGGCGGCTGCATGGAATCGCCAGCCTGCTGTTCCTGGCGAACAGCGCGCTCGGACTGGTGTTGGTGATTTTCGCTATTCGTCCGCGCGTTCAGGCCGGCAGTTGAATCTTCGGCTTGTCGGACGGCCGGTAGATGACCGCCACCCGGCCAATAAGCTGCACTGGTTCGGCCTCGGTATCGCGGCATATTTGTTCAAGCAGCGCAGCGCGGGCCTCCCGTTCCCCGGCCGGCAGCTTGATCTTGAGCAGCTCGTGTGTGCGCAGGGTACCGCGAATTTCCGCCAGCACCGCCGCACTCAGGCCCTGATTGCCCACGGTTACCACCGGTTTGCGCGCGTGCGCCTGTTGGCGTAAAAATTTCTTTTGACGGATGTTCAGGGCCATGGAGTTTCCAATATTTTTAGTATGATGTCAGTCGGTATCATAACGCAGCCGGACCCAACCCCGCATGGCCCGTTCCAAAACCAGCAACGCCTGGCTTGCCGAGCACTTCAACGATGAATTCGTGAAGCGTGCCCGCAAGGAGGGCTATCGCTCGCGCGCCGTCTACAAGCTTCAGGAGATCGATGCCCGCGACCGGCTGCTCAAGCCCGGCATGACCGTGGTCGACCTCGGGGCGGCGCCCGGCGCCTGGTCGCAGTATCTGGTCGAGCGGGTCGGGCGTACTGGCCGGGTCATTGCGCTCGACATCCTGCCCATGGAGGCCTTGCCGGGGGTGGAGGTGCTGCAAGGGGATTTTACCGAGGAGGCCACGCTCAAGGCCCTGCTCGACGCGCTCGGCGGCCGGCCGGTTGACCTTGTAATCTCCGACATGTCGCCCAATATCAGTGGTGTGGACAGCGCCGACAAGGCGCGCGCCATGTATCTGTCTGAATTGGCAGTGGATTTCGCCGCACAGGTGCTGAAACCGGGCGGCGCTTTTTTGATGAAAGTGTTCCAGGGGTCCGGTTTCAGTGAGCTATATAAGGGAATACAGGGAAAATTTACCCGCGTGGTGTCGCGCAAGCCCAAGGCGTCACGCGCGCGCAGTGCCGAGATTTATGTCCTGGCCACCGGTTTTCGCGGCGGTGAGCCGGGCGGCAGCGAATAACCCCATGCCGGGCGCAGTTGTCCGGTGACAGCAGGCAGGGGAGAATGGAATCAATGTCCCGGTAACCGGTCTTATTTGTTTACGTCGTCTCTGTAGAGAGGAACATCCTTGAACAATCTTACGAAGAATCTTCTGCTCTGGCTGGTCATCGCGGTTGTGCTGATGTCCGTGTTCAATAATTTCGGCAACCGCCCGGCACAGACCCGTCCGCTCGAGTACTCGCAGTTCTACGCGAAGGTCACTGCCGGCAGCGTCGATAAGGTCACCATCGAAGGCCGCAAGATCCAGGGTGCGCTCAAGGGCGGTGAAGCCTTCACCACCTACAGCCCGGAAACCGACAATCGTGCGCTCATCGGCGACTTGCTCAAGAACGGCGTGCTGGTCGAAGGCAAGCCGCCCGAGGAGCAGTCGCTGTTGTTGCAGATCTTCATCAACTGGTTCCCGATGCTGCTGTTGGTCGGCGTCTGGGTGTTTTTCATGCGCCAGATGCAGGGTGGCGGCGGTGGGCGCGGCGGTGCCATGGGCTTCGGCAAGAGCAAGGCGCGCATGCTCACCGAGGAACAGAACAAGACCACGTTCGAGGACGTGGCGGGCGTGGAGGAGGCCAAGGAGGAGGTCGGCGAACTGGTCGAATTCCTGCGCGACCCGTCCAAGTTCCAGAAACTCGGCGGCCATATCCCGAAGGGCGTGCTCATGACCGGCAATCCCGGTACCGGCAAGACGCTGCTCGCCAAGGCGATCGCCGGCGAGGCCAAGGTGCCGTTCTTCTCGATCTCCGGTTCGGATTTCGTCGAGATGTTCGTCGGCGTCGGCGCCTCGCGCGTGCGCGACATGTTCGAACAGGCGAAGAAGCACGCGCCGTGCATTATTTTTATCGATGAAATCGACGCGGTCGGCCGTCAGCGCGGCGCCGGTCTCGGTGGCGGGCACGACGAACGCGAACAGACCCTCAACCAGTTGCTGGTCGAGATGGACGGCTTCGAGGGCAGCGAGGGCGTGATTGTCATCGCCGCCACCAACCGCCCGGACGTGCTCGACCCGGCGCTGTTGCGCCCGGGCCGCTTCGACCGCCAGGTGTACGTACCGCTGCCGGACATTCGCGGCCGCGAGAAGATCCTCAAGGTCCATATGCGCAAGGTGCCGGTGTCGGACAATGTCGATGCCTCGGTCATCGCGCGCGGCACACCCGGGTTTTCCGGCGCCGATCTTGCCAACCTGGTGAACGAAGCGGCGTTGTTCGCGGCGCGCGGCAACAAGCGCACGGTGGACATGAGCGACTTCGAAAAGGCCAAGGACAAGGTCATCATGGGCGCCGAGCGCCGCTCCATTGTTATGCCCGAGAAGGAACGCATGAACACTGCCTACCACGAGTCCGGGCACGCGGTGGTGGCCAAGTCGTTGCCGAACACCGATCCGGTGCACAAGGTGACGATCATCCCGCGCGGTCGCGCATTGGGTGTGACCATGCAGCTGCCGACCGAAGACCGTTACAGCCACGACCGCGAGTCGCTGCTATCGACCATCGCGGTGCTGATGGGCGGGCGCATCGCGGAAGAGGTGTTCATGAACCAGATGACCACCGGCGCCTCCAACGACTTCGAGCGCGCCACCGATCTGGCGCGCAACATGGTCATGCGCTGGGGCATGAGCGACCTGATGGGTACACGCGTGTACGGCGACAACCAGAGCGAAGTATTCCTCGGGCGCGACGTGATGACCCACAAGAATATGAGCAACAACGTGGCCGAGTCCGTGGACATGGAAATCCGTCGCATCATCGACGAGCAGTACGCGCGTGCCCGCAAGATCATTGAAGACAACCGCGAGAAGATCGAGCTCATGACCAAATCGCTGCTCGAGTGGGAGACGCTCAACGCCGATCAGCTCAGCGACATCATGGCCGGCAAGCAGCCGCGTCCGCCCGAGGACTTTACCCCGCCGAGTGCGAGCGATGGAGGCGACCAGGACAAGGCCGCCAGCAAACCGCCGATCGCGCCGACCGACAGCCCGGCGGCGCAACACTAAAACGACAGTTTTGAGTTATTAGTGCTGAGTTTTGAGTTGTGGAAGAAATGCCAATTGAGCTTTGTGTGGCATGACAGCATCAACTAACTCAACACTCAAAACTAAACACTCAAAACTGGTTCTCGACTGTGGTGGCCGTGCGCTCGATCTATCGCGCACCGCCGTCATGGGTATCCTGAACGTCACCCCCGACTCCTTCTCGGACGGGGGTATTTTTTTGTCACGCGATGCGGCCGTGGCACACGCGCTCACGCTGGTCGAGGAGGGCGCGGACATCATCGATGTCGGCGGCGAATCCACCCGTCCGGGTGCGCAAGCAGTTTCGGTGCAGGAAGAGCTCGACCGGGTGATCCCGGTCATCGAAACGATTGCACGTGCCGTGCCGCTGCCGATCTCCATTGACACCTCCAAGCCGGAAGTAATGCGTGCCGCGGTCTCGGCCGGCGCCGGCCTTATCAATGACGTGCGCGCGCTGCGCGCAACGGGCGCGGTTGAAACTGTGGCCGCACTGGAAGTACCGGTGTGTCTCATGCACATGCAGGGCGAACCGCGCAGCATGCAGCACCATCCTGTCTACACCGATGTGGTCGTCGAGGTGCGCGATTTCCTGCGGGAACGCATCGAGACCTGCGTCGCGGCCGGCATTTCGCGCGACCGCATCATCGTTGACCCCGGCTTCGGCTTCGGCAAGACCGCCGAACACAACCTCGAACTCCTGCGCCGTCTCGGCGAGCTGCGCGTGCTGGGCGCGCCGATTCTGGCCGGGTTATCGCGCAAATCCATGATTGGCGCGCTCCTCGGTCTGCCGGTAGCGCAGCGGCTGCACGCGAGTGTGGCGCTGGCCCTGATCGCGGTGCAAAATGGCGCAACGATGCTGCGGGTACATGATGTGCGTGCCACCCGCGAAGCCATACGAATGTTCGAAGCGGTTTATCCGCGCACCGGGGAGAAGGCATGAGCAAAAAATATTTCGGCACCGATGGCATCCGCGGTCGCATGGGCGACGAGCCGATCACGCCGCAGACCGTGCTCAAGCTCGGTTGGGCAGCCGGCCGGGTGTTCGCGAAAGGCAATACCGATCATGCCAAGGTGCTTATCGGCAAGGACACGCGCGTGTCCGGCTATTTGCTGGAGAGCGCACTGGAGGCGGGCCTCTCGGCTGCGGGTGTGGACATTCGTCTGCTCGGGCCGATGCCGACACCGGCGATTGCCTATCTCACGCGCACCGCGCGCGCCAGTGCCGGCATTGTGATCAGCGCCTCGCACAATCCCTTCGAGGACAATGGCATCAAATTCTTCTCGGCCGAGGGCACCAAGCTCCCGGACGAGGTCGAAAATGCCATCGAGTTGGCCATGCACGAGCCGATGACCACGGTCGGTTCAGCGCAGCTTGGCAAGGTCAAACGCTATCCGGATGCCGCCGGGCGTTACATCGAGTTCTGCAAGAGCACCTTTCCGCATCGCCTCAATCTCGACGGCCTGAAGGTGGTGGTGGACTGCGCGAACGGCGCCGCCTACCAGGTAGCGCCGCTGGTGTTTTCCGAGCTCGGTGCCAACGTCATTCCGATCGCCAACACCCCGGACGGTTTCAACATCAATCACGAGTGCGGCTCGACCTCTCCCGGTCAGCTGCAAAAGGCGGTGCTCGCCGAGCAGGCCGATCTCGGTATTGCCCTGGATGGCGATGGCGATCGTGTGGTACTGGTAGATCATCGCGGTGAGGTCGTGGACGGCGACCAGATGCTGTACATCATCGCCACGTCACGACTCGCCAGCGGTCGCCTGCACGGCGGCGTGGTCGGCACGCTCATGAGCAACCTTGGCCTCGAGCAGGCACTGATGGCGCAGAAGGTTTCCTTCCGGCGTGCCAATGTCGGCGACCGCTACGTCATGGCGATGTTGCAGCAGGAAGGCTGGGAACTCGGCGGAGAAACCTCCGGACACCTCCTGTGCCTCGACAAGAGCACCACCGGCGACGGCATCGTGGCCGCGCTCGAAGTGCTGGCGGTCGTGCGCCAGACCGGCAAGTCGCTCGCCGACCTCAAGGCCGGCATGCAGATCTTCCCGCAGACCATGATCAACGTGCGTATGAGCAAACGCTTCGACCTCAAGGCCTCGGCACCGGTACAGAAGGCACTGGGTGAAGTTGAAAAGGAACTCGCTGCCAACGGCCGCGTGGTGCTGCGCACCTCCGGCACCGAGCCGGTGGTGCGCGTCATGATCGAAGGCCGCGATCCGGCCCTGGTGGCGCGTCTTGGTCAGCAGCTGGCCGACACCGTGAAGCGGGCGGCGGACGAGGCGGCGTAAACGTGCTAATCATGCGGCGCAATTCGCTTTGCTCATTGCGCCCTACGCGAGCTACATAGGGTAGCGGAATAAATAAATGCGTAAGCGCCTTTTATTAAAATCGACACGGAGTTGGCTCGGGAAACTATTTGTTATGTTTTTCCTCGGCGGTCTGCTCTATAGCTTCATACAGAGACCACAATGGCCTATCGTGATCATACTGATAGTAGTTGTGCTTGCAGCCACAAGGGAATTTCTACCAAGTTATCTTGTAATTGACTATGACAAAGACTTTCTTGAGGTCAAGATATGGCGATTCTGGAAATATGACGTAACGTGCCATCGCAAACTTAAAACCGTCAAGGCCATTCAGATGCTCTGTTATTCGGATGGCGGTGCGGGCTGTATAATAAAAAAATATCTCATTTTCAAGGACGGTGAGGAGATCGAGCTTCCCGAGACGAAGGAAATCGAGATCATACTAAGCCAATGGTACGAGCAGTATTTCCACATCCAGTTACCCATTCTGAAAAAGGGGTTTACGAAAGGTCTTTTGGGTGAATGGTGGGCAGATAGAAAAAAGTCAAAAATAGAAAGCGTAGGGCGCAATGAGCATCGCGAATTGCGCCGCATGGAGTAAACCGTAGAAACCACAGGTTCTAAAACACCGCGAGGAAGGAACCTTGCCCGATTACCGCCGTTACCGCGTACCCGGTGGCTGTTATTTCTTCACGGTCAATCTGCTGGAGCGTTTCCCGAACGACACTTTGATCCGGCATGTCGATGTGCTGCGCGCGGTGGTGCGGGATGTCCGTCGCCGCTGGCCGTTTGTGATCGATGGCTGGGTGGTGTTGCCGGATCATCTGCATTGCATTTGGACCCTGCCGTCCGGCGATACTGATTTCACCAATCGTTGGCGGCTGATCAAGGCGGGGTTCGCGCGGCAGCTTCCGAAAACCGAACGGCGTTCTCTTGTACGGACGAGGCGTGGCGAGCGGGGTATCTGGCAGCGGCGATTTTGGGAGCATGCGATTCGGGATGAGCGGGATTACGTGAGTCATATGGATTACTTGCATTTCAATCCGGTGAAGCATGGATATGCCCGGCGTGTGATGGATTGGCCGTATTCGAGTTTTGGTCGATGTGTGGAGAAGGGGCTTTATCCGGTTGATTGGGGTGGGGCGGGCGAGGATGCTGGCGTCGTGGTGGGTGAGCGTGGCTAATACATACGGCGCAATTCGCTGCGCTCATTGTCGCCCTACGGGATGACTGGGATGCCGAATTAGTAGGCAGCGCCCGCACCCCGCGCATTGCTTTATCCGCCCCCGGACGGTAACATCGCGCCCTCTTTTTCAGCCGAATCCGTTAAGAATCAGGGGGTCCGATGTCCAACCGTCGTCCAATCGTGGCAGGCAACTGGAAGCTGAACGGCAGCCAGGCGGAGTCCGCCGCGTTGCTGGCCGGCATCAAGCAGGGCTTAAGCACGGTGAAGAAGGCGCAGGCGGTGGTTTGCCCGCCCTTTATCCTGATTCCGCTCGCCGCCAGCGAGCTGGCCGGCACGACCGCCGCCTGGGGCGGTCAGAACCTCGACACCCACAAGTCTGGCGCCTACACCGGTGAGGTCTCCGGCTCGATGCTCAAGGATTTCGGCTGCGCCTATGTGATCGTCGGCCATTCCGAGCGGCGCGCGATGTACGGCGAGACCGATCAGGTCGTGGCGGAGAAATTCAAGGCTGCGCAGGAGGCCGGGCTGACTCCGATCCTGTGCGTGGGCGAGCTGCTCGCCGAGCGCGAGGCCAATCAGACCGAAGCGGTGGTGGCCCGGCAGCTCGATGCTGTGGTGAATCTGGTCGGCATCGGCGCGCTGGCGAAATCCGTGATCGCCTACGAACCAGTCTGGGCGATCGGCACCGGCAAGACCGCCAGCCCGCAGCAGGCGCAGGAGGTGCATCGTTTTATCCGTGCGCGTCTGGCGGCGAAGGACGCGAAGGTGGCGGATGGGCTGTGCATTCTGTATGGCGGCAGCATGAAGGGTTCGAACGCGAAAGAGCTTATCTCCCAGCCGGATATCGACGGCGGGCTAATTGGTGGCGCTTCGCTCAATGCCGAAGAATTTCTGAATATCTGCCGCGCGGCAGATTAAAAATTACATTGATTGTAGGCCGGGCTTTAGCCCGACATGTCGGCCTGAAGGCCGACCTACGACCGCCATGGATGGCGGAAGTGCGGAGCGCGAAGCCGTCCCTACGGGGACAAACGCAGGAGCAGTTTTTCCGCCGACCGGATCGGGCAAGGTGCCGGTACTGGCGACGCAATACGCTAAGGTTTCATTAACGTTTCGAGGACACCGCTATGAAAGAAATTCTGCTCGTGATTCACATGTTAACGGCCGTGGGTATTATCGGCATGGTGTTACTGCAGCAGGGCAAGGGCGCGGATATGGGCGCGGCCTTCGGCGGTGGTGGTGGTGGCGCCTCGCAGTCGCTGTTCGGCGCGCGCGGTTCTGCGACTTTCCTGAGCCGTGCCACGGCGATCCTTGCCGCGATTTTCTTTGCCACCAGTCTCGGGCTCGCCGTGGTGTACTCGCGTCAGTCTTCGGAACAGGGTCGCAGCATCACCGAGCAGGCAGCGCCGGTGCCGGTCGCACCGGCACCACAGGCACCCGTGGAGTCCGGCGCACCGGCGGTGCCGAAATAACGGATTAAGTAGGATATACTGTTGTTCTGTTTTTGTTCTTCGCCGAGGTGGTGGAACTGGTAGACACGCTACCTTGAGGTGGTAGTGGCGAAAGCCGTGGGGGTTCGAGTCCCCCCCTTGGTACCATGTAGAAAAAAGCGCCGCCGTGGCATAAATCACGGCGGCGCTTTTTTGTGCCGCGCCACAATTCACACATCGAATCGATGGCAGCGGACAGGTATATTTTATAGGGGCAGAAATCAGCCTAACCTTGTGAATCATAAATAAAATCCATCCGCTCCTTGGCTTGACTTCATTCCGACGCGAAGCCTAGACTGGCCCGCACTGGGAAGGATGGGCGCGACACCAGATCGCCGCCTCACTATAACTAAATACGAGCACGGCCCATGCTGGAGAACTATCTCCCGATTCTGATTTTCATCGCGGTCGGCCTGGCTGTCGGCGTGCTGCCGATCACTTTCGGCTGGCTGCTCTCTTCCAGCCGTCCGGACAGCGAAAAGCTCTCGCCCTACGAGTGCGGTTTCGACGCATTCGAGGATTCGCGCATGAAGTTCGATGTGCGCTATTACCTGGTGGCGATCCTGTTCATTATTTTCGATCTTGAGATCGCGTTCCTGTTCCCGTGGGCGGTGGCGCTGAACGAGATCGGCATGGCCGGGTTCCTCGCCATGATGGTGTTTCTCGGCGTGCTCGTGGTCGGCTTCATCTACGAGTGGAAGAAAGGTGCACTCGAATGGGAATAGCAGGCAAACTGAACGAAGGCTGGGTCACGACCACGGCCGACAAGCTCATTAATTGGGCACAGACCGGCTCGATGTGGCCGATGACCTTCGGATTGGCGTGCTGCGCGGTGGAAATGATGCATGCCGGCGCGTCGCGCTATGACCTCGATCGCTTCGGCATCATGTTTCGCCCCAGCCCGCGCCAGTCGGACGTAATGATCGTGGCCGGTACCCTGGTGAACAAGATGGCGCCGGCGCTGCGCAAGGTGTATGACCAGATGGCCGAACCGCGCTGGGTGATCTCGATGGGTTCGTGCGCCAACGGCGGCGGCTATTACCATTATTCCTATGCGGTTGTGCGCGGCTGCGACCGGATTGTGCCGGTGGATATCTACGTCCCCGGTTGCCCGCCCACGGCCGAGGCGCTGTTGTACGGGATTCTGCAATTGCAGAACAAGATCCGCCGCACCAATACGATAGCCCGCTGAGCCCCGGATCGCATGACGGAAACCCTTCAGGCACTTGCCGCCCACGCCCGCGAAACTTTCGGGGACGCCATCGTGGGCGAGCACATGGCGCACGGCGAGTTGACCCTCGATGTGCAGCGCGGCAGTCTGCTGAAAGTCTGCAAGCGGTTGCGCGATGACAACCTGTTTCGTTTTGAGCAGTTGATGGACGTGTGCGGCGTGGATTACCTGACCTATCGCGCCGAGACGCCGGAAGGCGCAAGACCCGGCCCACGTTTCGCCGCGGTCTATCACCTGTTGTCGGTGAGCCGCAACCAGCGCCTGTGCCTGCGCGTGGCGCTGGACGACAGCCTGCCGATGGTGGATTCGCTGGTCGATCTTTGGCCGTCGGCCAACTGGTGCGAGCGCGAGGCGTTCGACCTGTTCGGCATTGTGTTCGAGGGCCATCCGGACCTGCGCCGCCTTCTCACCGACTACGGTTTCATCGGTCATCCGTTCCGCAAGGATTTCCCGCTCTCCGGGCATGTCGAGATGCGTTACGACCCGGCGGAGCGGCGCGTCGTCTATCAACCGGTATCCATCGAGCCGCGCGTGCTGGTGCCGCGCGTTATTCGCGAGGAGGGCTTCGGTGGCCGCAAACCATAATTCTCGTCGCGCCACGACGTTGCCGGAGCAAGGGGTCGAGACCCGTGCCTGAAATTCGCAACTACACCATGAACTTCGGTCCGCAGCACCCGGCGGCACACGGCGTGCTGCGCCTGGTGCTGGAGATGGACGGCGAGGTGATCGAGCGCGCCGATCCGCACATCGGCCTGTTGCACCGCGGCACCGAGAAGCTGGCGGAGTCGAAGCCGTACAACCAGTCGATCGGCTACATGGACCGGCTCGATTACATATCGATGATGTGCAACGAGCATGGTTACGTGCTCGCCATGGAGAAGCTGCTCGGCGTGACGCCGCCGATTCGCGCCCAGTACATCCGCGTGCTGTTCGACGAGATCACGCGCATCCTGAATCACGTTTTCTGGCTCGGCGCGCACGCGCTCGATATCGGCGCCATGACCGTGTTCCTGTATTGTTTTCGCGAGCGCGAGGACCTGATCGACTGTTATGAGGCGGTATCCGGCGCGCGCATGCACGCGACCTATTACCGCGTGGGTGGCGTGTACCGCGACCTGCCGGACAGCATGGCGCAGTTCCAGACGTCCACTTGGCGCCACGAAAACGATGCCGCACGCCTGAATGCCGGCCGTCAAGGTTCGCTGCTCGACTTCATCTGGGATTTCACCGAGCGCTTTCCGGGCTACGTGGATGAATACGAGACCCTGCTCACCGACAACCGCATCTGGAAACAGCGCACGGTCGGCATCGGCGTGGTGCCGCCGGAACGCGCGCTCGCGCTCGGCTTTACCGGCCCGATGCTGCGCGGCAGCGGCATCGAGTGGGACCTGCGCAAGAAGCAGCCGTATGAAGTCTACGATCGCATTGATTTTGATATTCCGGTCGGCGTGAACGGCGACTGTTACGACCGTTACCTGGTGCGCGTTGAAGAAATGCGCCAGTCGAACCGCATCATCCGCCAGTGCGTGGAGTGGCTGCGCCGCAATCCCGGGCCGGTGGTCATCGACAATCACAAGCTCGTGCCGCCGAACCGGGAAACCATGAAGGGCGACATGGAATCGCTCATACATCACTTTAAGCTGTTCACCGAAGGCTTCTGCATCCCGGAAGGCGAGGCCTATGCCGCGATCGAGCACCCGAAGGGCGAGTTCGGTGTTTATCTCATCTCGGATGGCGCCAACAAGCCGTACCGCCTCAAGATCCGTTCGGCTGGATTCGCGCATCTGGCGGCGCTCGGCGAGATGACGCGCGGCCACATGCTGGCCGATGTGGTGGCGATCATCGGCACCCAGGACATCGTGTTCGGCGAGATTGATCGATAAGAATTTTTGCCGCAAAGACGCAAAGGGCGCAAAGAAAAACATGAGTTTTTATCTAGAAAACCTTTGCGTTCTTTGCGTCTTTGCGGCGAAGAATATTATTTTTAGGAATTATTCAGAGCTCCCTTGAATATGCTTTCCAAAGAATCATTGGACCAGGTCAAGCGCGAAGTCGCCAAGTATCCGTCCGAACGCAAGTCGTCGGCGGTGATGGCGACGCTGCGCATTGCCCAGGAAGAGCACGGCTGGCTGTCGGTGCCGCTCATGGACTATGTCGCCGAGCTGCTCGGCATGCGCCCGATCCAGGTATACGAGGTCGCGACCTTTTATTCGATGTACGACCTCAAGCCGGTCGGCAGGCACAAGATCAGCATCTGCACCAACATCTCGTGCATGCTGTGCGGATCGGATGCG
>CAYHES010000015.1:17705-25428 GCA_964355495.1 uncultured Acidiferrobacterales bacterium | reverse complement strand
CCGGCATCCGGCTCGCCATCGCCACCACCACGACCCCGGAGAATGTCACCGTGCTCCTCGAACACGCGCTCGCGCCGCAGGCGGTTGCCTGGTTCGAGGTGATCGCCGCGGGCGACATGGTGCCGGCCAAGAAACCGGCGCCGGACATCTACCAGTACGCGCTGGAGCAGCTCAGGCTCGCGCCCGAGGCGTGTCTCGCCTTCGAGGACTCGGAAAACGGCCTGCGCGCGGCGCGTGGGGCGGGACTGCGGACCGTGGTGACGGTGAATGATTACACGCGCGATCAGGACTTCACCGACGCGGCGCTGGTGCTCGACCAGTTCGGCGAACCGCAGCAGCCGTTCCGGGTGCTGGCCTCCGGTACGTTGCTCAACGGCGCACGCTGCTTCGACCTTGCGCTTGCCGTGAGTCTGCATGCCGCCGCACCGGCAGGGTGATTCTCAGAACGCCGCGTCGATGCCCACGAGCGCATAGCCTTCCTTTGTCGGGTGGGCGGTGAAGCCCGTAGTCTCCTTCTGGAAGTCACCGGTCAGCTCGATGACACCCTTCACGTTGCGCATGAAGTAGTACGAGGCGGTGACGGTAAGGGTATTGATGTTGATGCCCTCGAAAATCGTGCCGCTGTTTTCGAAGTCGTTGGCATCCGCATAGTTATAAAGCAGTGAGAACGCCCAGCGGTCGCTATGGATATAGTCCACGCCGGCGAAGCCGCCCCACCAGCGATAGTCCTGCGCCGGGGTGCTGTCGAGAAACCCCTGCCAGTCGTTCCACAGCCCTTGCATGAACCAGTGGGTCTTCGCGCCGATGCTGCCGGACAGGTCGAGGCCGGCGATGCGCTTGTCGGTGTCGCGCGTGCCGGCCGTCGCGCCGAGTGCGCCGCCGCGGCTTTTCTGCTCACCGGACAGGCCGAACAGGCCGACGTTCACCGGGCCGATGTCCATGCCGATGCGCCCGAACACGTTCTTGTGCGTGTCGTTGTCGAACATGTGGTCTGCACGTCGATAGCCGGGGCTGTTGACCGTGAAGTTGTCGGTGATGCCATTGCCGTTCACGGTGCCGACCGCCAGGCTCACCGGGCCGAAGGCACGGTCGAAGATCACGCCGCGGTCATAGGTGATGCCGGCCATGCGGTAGGCCATGAAGTCCTGGAATGTGAGGCGTGTCTCGCGCGGGAACATCAGGTCCGATACCTGGAACTGACCGAGCATGGTACCGATCTTGGTGCCGAAGGCATCGTCATGCCGGAACCAGGCGTCTTCCATCAGGGCTTCGCCGTTTGCGCCCTTCTCGGCAAAGATGCCGTAGAAGTAATTAGGTGATGTGGTCCGAAAGCGGTGCGCTGGAGAGAAGCTTGATGAGATAGGGCACCTGGAAGTCGGCCTCCGAGTTGTTGTCGGTAAAGCCGGTGTAGGTGTCGTTCACCTCGCGCCCCTGCCGGCCCTGCACGAACGCCTGGGCGCGGAATGCGAGCGGCGGGAACTTGGGTAAGGCGAGCATGTCGTCCTTGGTATCCACCGTGGTCTTCTCGCGCCAGTTGGACAGGCGGTAATTGTTGTCGCGAAATTGTTCGCCGAAGGCATTGAGGCGCGGGTAGGCGCTGTGGCAGGCGGCACAGGTCATCTCGTACTGGCGTGCGAACACCGGCATGGCTTGGGCAAGGTCGGCCAATGGTAGAGACAGAACCGCGAGCAATGCCGCGCTGGTGAAGGTTTGTGCGCGACGGCGATATGAATTCATCGTTTGCATGGCGACCTCCGCGCGAGCGTTGAATCGCGTGCATTGTTCCACGGCGACACACCGCTGCTATTGATGCAAATCAAACCGGTCGGCGCACTTGACGGCCGGTCCGCCAAACCGGATCATGCCGACGGTCTTTCCGATCGATCGGGAGTTATCTAAAAGGTGTACGCGCGCCGGGTGTTGGTAACGGGGGTCGGTGGGCCCTCGGGGCGTGCGGCCGTGACGGCGTTGCGCGCGCGCGGCTTCACGCTGATCGCGACCGACATGCGCCCGGTGGAGCATGAAGGACATTCTTTCTTCCAGGTGCCGCCGGCATCCGACGCCGGTTTTGTCGCCGCGCTCACCGGGCTGATCGCGCGCGAGCGGGTCGCCTGGCTGTTTCCCACAGTTTCAGAAGAACTGGTGACGGTCGCCGAGCTGGCTCCGGCCCTGCGCGCGCAAGGCACCGCCGTATTCATCCCGTCGCCCGAGGCGACGCGTCTCTGCCACGACAAGTGGGACACGGCACTGGCCTTGGGCGCGTGTGGCCTCGCCGTGCCGAAGAGCGCGCTCGGTCGTGCCGAAGACAGCGCGGTCCTGGCCCTCGGCTTTCCGCTGGTATCGCGTCCGCGCGTCGGGCGCGGCGGCCGCGGGGTGGTGGTGCACGATGCGCCCGGAACGGCACCGGCGGTGCCGGACCCGCTGTGGCAGGAATTCCTGCCGGGCAGCGAGTACGACGTGCTGCTGGTACGCGACCTGTGTGCCCCGCACCGGCTGCTCATGCAGCAGGTGTTCGAGAAGACCGCGCTCAAGGACGGGCGGGTCGGCAACGCCGTGGATGTGCGCCCGGTCGAGTGCGAGGACGTGGCGCGGCTCGCGGCCGCGGTGGCCATGGCCCTCGATCTGCGCGGGCCGGCCGACATGGACATCCGCCGCGGTTCGGATGGGGTCGCGCGGCTGCTCGAGATCAACGCGCGCATCGGCGCGCACGCACTGCGCGCCCCGCAACTGTTCGACGCGCTGGTGGCGCTGTTCGAATCGGGTTGCCGCGGATGATCGACTTCGCGCTCGGCGTTTTCTTTCTGTTCGGGGCGCTGTGCTTCTACTTCGGCATGGTGTCGCTCGCCTATTGCCCGTTCGTGCTGGCCTATCCGTTCTGGGAGCGACGCGTGCGCGCCAAGTTGCTGGCATCGCTGCCGCGCGTGAGCGTGCTGGTGCCGGCCTACAACGAAGAGCGCACCCTGGCCGTGTCGATTGAGTCGATCCTGGCCTCGGACTATCCGGACTTCGAGGTGATCGTGGTCAACGACGGCTCGACCGACGCCACCGCCGACGTGGCGCAGCGCTTCTTGTCCGATCCGCGCCTGCGCTACTTCGCCAAGCCGAACGGCGGCAAGGCCTCGGCCTTGAACCTTGGGCTCGCGCACGCGACCGGCGAGATCGTGCTGTTCACCGACGCCGACAGCCTGTTCGAGCCGGTCACGATCCGCAACGGCGTGGCGTACTTCGCCGATCCGTCGGTCGGTGCGGTGAGCGGCGACGACACCCCGCTGCACCCGCGCGGGTCGCTGCAGAAGATGCTGGTGGTGACCTCGCATATCGGCACCGGCTTCGTGCGGCGCGCGCTGTCCATGCTCGGCATCCTGCAGATCATCCCCGGCAACCTCGGGCTGATCCGTACCGCGATCCTGCGCCGCCTCGGCGGTTTTCGCGAGGTGTGGGGCGAGGACCTGGAGATCACCCTGCGTCTGCACCGCGCCGGGGTGCGGGTGGTATACGGTTCGATGGCGCGGGTGCATGCCGAGTGCCCGCACACGGTCGCCGGCCTGTGGAAGCAGCGGGTGCGCTGGTTGCGCAGCTATATAAAGGTGTTGCGCCTGCACCGCGACATGGTCGGCAACCCGCGCTACGGCCTGTTCGGACCGTTCCTGTTGTTCAATGGCGTGAACATGGTGCTGGTGCCGCTGTTGCAGCTCGTCGGCCTGGTGCTGTTGCCGTTCGCGCTCTGGCACGAGTCCCTGCGCCTCGCCGGCTTCGAGTGGATCGCCTATCTCGGGATCGGTTTCCTGTTCGCCGCGGCGAGTTTGGCGATGCTGCTCGATCGCAGTCCGCGCGACCTGCTGTATCTGCCTTACGGCCTGTTGCTGCTGGTGTTCTCGCATTTCTACAACGCGGTGGTGCTGTACTCGGTGTGGGCCGAGACGCGCGCGCATGCCGAGCACTGGAACAAGCTCGAACGCCGCGACCTCAGCCAGCTCACGCACGTCTCACGCTGGCCGGCGGTTGCCGGCCTGCTCGCGCTCGTCGTGGCGGTGGCCTTCGTCGGCGGCTACTGGCTGGGCGAGCGCCGTCCGGCCGAGCCGCTGGCCGTGTACACGCCGTTGCCGCAGGCCGGCAGCATGGCGGTCGCCATCCACTTCGACGCCTGGCGCGACTGGCGTGACGCCTACCGCTCGCTGTTCGCGCGCCCCGAGGTGCAATACGTGAACCGCGTGGCGGTCTCGGCCGGGCGCTCCGACTGGACCTATTTCCGCTGGCCCGGGCAGGAGGCATGGTGGGCGCCGGAGCAGCAGCGCGCCGATGCCGACATGCTGGAGAGCGCGGTCGGCGAGCTTGTGGCACGCGGCTTCCGCGCTACCGCCATCCTCGACGTGTTCGCCGGCCGCTGGCTGGAGCGCCACCCGGAGCACGCCGCGCTCGACGTCGACGGTCAACGCAGCCGCGAGGTGGTGTGTTCCACGGTGCTGGCCGAGGGCGACTACGGCCGGCACCTGCTGGCCGCGACCGAAGCGCTGGCCGCACACACCCGCGCCGACAGCGTGGCGCTCACCGAGCTGTTCTACGACCGGCACTGTTACGACGATCGTTGTCTGGCGGCATTCCGCCGCGCCACCGGTCGCAATGACTGGCCGCGCACCGCGCGCGGCCGCATCGATCACCTCGATCCGGCGATCGGCACTTGGCGCTCGCGCCAAGTGGCCTCGATCGTGGAGCGGGCGTCGCGGGCGGTGCACGCGCACGGCAAGCAGCTCTACATGGACGTGAAGGTGAGCCGCGGGAGCCTGCGGCACAACGCCGTCGAGGCCGGCCAGGACTATGCACAGCTCGCGCCGTGGGTGGACCGGTTCGTGGTCTGGGATTATTTCGCCATCGAAGGCCTGCCGCCGGAGTCGAGCGCGCGTGTCGCGGCCTACTTCGACGATGAGTTCGGCGCCGCGCGTTTCTATCTCTCGATCGGCCTGTGGAAGAACCGCGGCTACATCGACGCCGACGAGCTGGCGCGCGCGCTCGCGGCGGCGCGCGCCGGCGGGGCCGAGCAGATCTGGGTCACCCCCGCCAAGTCGCTCGGCGACGCGCATTGGCGGGCGATCCGCGAAACCGCAAACGTGACATCCATGTCACGCGGCCCCGCTGATGTGCAGGATGCACGAATGCCGCGTAGGCCAGGGATGGCCGAGAGCGGCCTCGATCCAATCGGCGACGCCGCGCGGGTCGATCAACGCGCCAGCGTGAGCGTGAAATAGCGCGAACGATCGTCGTTGTCGAGGCTGCCGAGCGCAAAGCGCGCGAGTGCCGCTTGCGGGTGGTTGTAGGGCACGTCCGGTTTGCCGTCGCGGTCCTGGACGATGACATTGATGCGCACCGACTCGCCGGCGCGCCAGCCGGTGGCGGAGAAGGGAATCGCGAACTCGAGCACGTATCCGCCGCCGGCATACGCGGCGTCGGCATAGGGTCCGCGCAGGTGCGCGCCCCATTTTGCGTCTTCGATCATCTGGCCATCGGGCACCGGCGGATTGGCCGACCAGCGCAACCGGTAGTGCCGGAGCGCGCCCGCGCGGCTGATCAGCGAAAACGCATAGAGACCGTCGGCGTTCTCCGGGTTGGGATCCGATTGCACGCTGCCGTCGTAGGTCGCCAGCGCCACGTACAACCGCCGGCCGTCGTGGAACAGGCGCAGCGCGAATTCATCGGTATCCGGCGTGTAGCGATCGGCCACCCAGCGGCTGAAGGCCGATTGCGGGATGCGCAGCGCCTGACGCCATTGCGCCTCGTGCAGGCGCCCGTCGAGCGTCACCGGGCCGGCGAGTCGCGGCACGAGCGGCGGCTGCTCCGCCGCCGCGACACCGGCGGCGAGCAGCAGCGCCGCCCCCGCAATGCCGTGGCGCTTACGGCGCATCGGCCTTCTCCAGCACGCGCACCGACTCGACGGCCTCGGCGTACTGAACGCGCGCCTGGCTGCCGCGGAACGCGGCCGCCGAGCGGATCACCTCCGGGTCGGTATACGGCTTGCCGATCTGGCTGCGATGGCGGGCGATGGCGGCGATCTTGTCATCCACGTAGTCGGTCACGTCCACGAAGTAGTCGGGATTGAAATCCGGCGGGGTGTTGGGATTCTCATAGCAGAGGATGGTGCAGGCGCCGCGCGCGGCTTCGCGCGTGGCCTCGGCGACCACGCGATGGTCGGAGTGCACGTCGTGCGTGGTGTGCGTGAAGATGATGTCGGGCCGGAGCGCGCGCACCTGTTCTTCGATGGCGTCCTTGATGTCCTCGCGGCGGGCCTGGAGCTGGGTGTCGGGGAAATCCCGCACCGTGACGCTCGCCAGCTCCAGCAGTCGCGCGCCGGCCTGCGCCTCCGCGATGCGCTGCTGCGGTTGCCCGCCGCTTTCGAGGCCGCGCTCGCCGTTGGTCAGGATCAGGGCGTGGGCGATGTCGCCCTGCTTGCCATAGCGCAGCAGCGTGGCGCCGCAGCCGAACTCGACGTCGTCCGGGTGCGCGCCGATGGCGAGGATCACGCGGCCGCGTGCCGGGCGCTCGAAGCGCAGCAGCCAGACGAGCATCGACACAATCGTGACCAGGATCAGCAGCGTGAACAGTTCGAGCAGGCTCGAAACCAGCGCCATCTCGCGCGAATAGCGGCTGCCGAGCAGCAGGAACACGCTCACTGCCACGGTGACGGCGGCCAGCGCCGGCAGCAGGTAAATCAGCACGCGCGCCAGCGGGTGGCGCTGGACCAGCACGCGCCGGTAGCGGCGCACATGCGTGAAAATCACCAGCAGGATGGCGGTGAACAGCAGCGGCTCGAGCCATTCCATGATCTCGGCCAGGCTCGGATGGCGGCGGGCGGCGAGCGCCGCCAGCTCCCGGCCGATGCGCGCATCGGCCGGGAAGCGGTCAAGCGCCTGGCGCAACTGGCGCTCGGCGTCGTCGAACTGGTGATTGTCGCGCAAGGCGCGGCCGAGACCGAGATGCGCCTCGACGTCGCCGGGCGCGAGCGCCACGGCGCGCCGATAGGCCTCCACGGCTTCGCGCGGCCGCCCCTGCCAGAGATGCGCCTGGCCGAGCTGGATCCAGAGGGCCACGTTGTTCGGTGCGATGTCCAGGGCGCGGCGGAAGGTTTCCGTGGCGGCGGTCAGCGCGCCTTTCCAGGACTGCACCTCGCCCTTCGCGACCAGAACGCGTACGTTGCGCGGGGCCTGTTTCTCGGCGCGCGACAGCAGCCGCAGGGCCTCGTCGTATTGCCCCTCCCAGGCGATCAGGATCGCGAGGTGGCGCAGGGCCTCGATGTGCGCCGGCTGCGCGGCCAGCACCTGCTCGTATTCGCGCCGCGCCTCGGCGAACTTGCGGTTCCAGGCGAGGGTCTGGCCGTAGTCGATGCGCAGCTCGTGATCGCGCGGATAGCGCGCCAGCAGCTCGGCGTAGCGGCGCTCGGCCTCGGCATAATTGCCGCTCCAGGCGTGGGCGAGCGCGACATGGTAGCGGATGTGTTTCGATTCGGGCGCGAGCTTGAGCGCCCGGGCGAAGGCCGCCTGCGCCTCGCCGAAGCGCCGCTCACGGGCATGGGCCTGGCCGAGGCGGTCCCAGGCCTCGGCCGACTGCGGTTGGGCACGGGTCGCTGCGTCGAGTTCGTCGCGCGTGGCCGCCGTCGCGGGAACCGCGGCGGCGGCCAGGAGCAGCGCGCGCATTCCGTTGCGGGTCGCGGTCAGAAGCGCCACACCGCCGACAC
>CAYHES010000015.1:0-17605 GCA_964355495.1 uncultured Acidiferrobacterales bacterium | reverse complement strand
AGCAGCGCGCGCATTCCGTTGCGGGTCGCGGTCAGAAGCGCCACACCGCCGACACCAGCGGATAGAAGCCGCTCTCCGAGCCACGCTGGACGTGCTTCACGCCGACCTCCGACCACAGGTGACTGAACGGCGTGTAGCGCAGCGCCGCATAGACGCTGTTCTGGTCGTCGCCGCTCTTGTAGTCGTCGAAGCGTCCGCGCACGAGCAGCCCGAAGCTGCCGGTGAAGCTGTAGCCGGCCTGGACGATGGTGGTGCTGTTGACGCTGCTGTCGAGGTCCGGATTGGTGATGAAGCGTCCCGATACGTCCAGGCGGTTGGTGATGTCGTACTGGAAGCCGAGCTTCAGCAGTCCCTGGCTGGTCATGTCGCTGATGGTGACGGCGTTCTCGTCCAGATCGCGCAGCCAGCCGGCGCCGACCGTGGTCTGGATGCGTGGCAGCCACTGCGAAACCAGCTCGGCCTCGATCTTGTGGGCGACGAAGTCCTGGCGGTTCAGGAGCGTGGTCGGACGCGCCGTGTAGCGCACCGCCACGACCTGCTCGGGGACGATCGGCATGCTGTAGCGCAGCCGGTATTCCTGGAAGCTGTCGATGGCGGCGAACGCCGTCGGCAGGACCGGGTATGTGTACTCCGACTGGCGCGCCGAGAAGTCCAGGGCATGGTTCAGCCCGAAGAAGTGGGTGTAGAGCAATTTCGCGTCGCTGCGCGCGTAGGTCTCGATGCCGGTGAGGTAAGCGAAGCGTGTCTCCTTCTGGTACTCGGCGCCCAGCTCCTCGCGCGCCAGCAGCGGCACGCTCAGTCCGCCGATCTCGGTCCGAAACGACAAGTCATCCTCATAGTAGAGGTACACCCGCGGGTTCACCTGGCGCCGGAAGTCGTAGGCCGCCTGCCGCACCTCGTCGTTGCCCGGCCAGCGGCGCTCGGCGTGGTCGTAGAAGGCGCTCGCGCCCCGCTGGTCGTGATCGAGCGCGGCGACCGCGGCCAGCCCGAGCGTGGCAGCCGGGTCGTTGGGCGCGAGCGTGCGCGCCTGGCCGTAAGTTTGGCGCGCCTCGGGCAGATGTCCGCGCCAGCGGTGCACGGTACCGAGGCCGAGCAGCGCCTCGGCGTTGTTCGGCGCGAGCTTCAGCACTACCTGGTATTCGGCGATGGCCTGTTGCCATTGCCGGTCCTTGGCGAGGGCGTCGGCCAGCTCGAGCCGCAGTCGCAGGGACTTGGGATGTTGTTGCACCAGGGCCGCATAGGCCTGCGCGGCCTCGGCGAAGTCGCCCCGCTGCATGAGCCGGGCGGCGTCCGGTTCGGTGGCGGCGACGGCGGGCGCGCCCAGGGCTATAAGCAGCGTGGCCAGAATCCAGAGAGAACGTAGACGATGCATGTGTGATCCTAATTCCGTATTTTATTGCGTTGAAAAACTTATGCGTCCATTAGCGGAACATTGCCTGCGTTCCGCCGGAAATAAACTAGGCGGCATTATAACGATGCGCACGCCGGTAAGAATTGCGGATCATCAATAATTTCCACTGAAACCTGTATGGCCTGCCGTTGATCGAGCCTCTTGCTGCTTTTATCGGTGCCCGCGGCATTTCGACGCAGGCTCCAGGTTCCTTGTTCGGGCCGGTGCATGAACGTAGCATGCGGGGACAGGGCGGAACGCTACCGCCCTGCGCCCGCCGAAGGAGGAGGATGTCGCATCCGCTGCTGGCCGCCCGCATGGCGGAGATCGAAGCGTTCCATGTCATGGCCATCCTGGCGCGCGCCCGCGCGCTGGAAGCGCAGGGCCGCTCGATTGTGCACATGGAGATCGGCGAGCCGGACTTCCCGACCGCTACACCAATTATCGAAGCCGGCATCGCGGCGTTGCGTGCCGGTCACACGCACTACGCACCCGCGCTCGGCCTGCCGGCGCTGCGCGCCGCCATCGCCGCAAGCTATCCGCAAGCAGCGCGCCCCGACCCCGCGCGCGTGGTGGTGACACCCGGTTCATCCGGCGCGCTCACACTGGTGTTCGGTGTGCTCATCAACCCGGGCGACGAAGTGCTCATGGCCGATCCGGGCTATCCCTGCAACCGGCATTTCGTGCGCCTGTTCGAAGGACGCGCAACGCTGGTGCCGGTGGATGCATCCACGTCGTATCAACTCACCGCCGCCCTGATACGCCGGCACTGGACACCCGCCACGCGTGCCGTGCTGGTCTCTTCGCCATCCAATCCTACCGGCACGCTGGTGCCGGATGCGGACATGGCGGAGATGGTGCGCACGGTGCATGAACTCGGCGGTGTGCTGATCGTGGATGAGATTTATCACGGCCTCACTTATGGCGTGCCGGCGCGCAGCGCCCTGTATTATTCAGCGGACGTGTTCGTGGTAAACAGTTTCTCCAAGTATTACGGCATGACCGGCTGGCGGGTAGGGTGGCTGGTGGCACCGCTGGGGTTTGTCGAAGCGATCGAGCGTCTCGCGCAGAATATTTTTCTGGCGGCCAGCACTCCGGCGCAGCATGCGGCGCTGGCGGCGTTCCGGCCGGAGGTGCTGGCCGAACTCGGCCGGCGGCGCGACGAGTTCCGCGTACGTCGCGACTATCTTCTACCGGCGCTGCGTGCACTTGGCTTCCATATCCCGGTCACGCCGGAAGGCGCGTTTTACCTGTATGCCGATTCCAGCCGGCTGGCGGCCGATAGCGACGACTTCGCGCAGCGCTTGCTGGAAGAGGCGGGCGTGGCGATCACACCCGGGCGGGATTTCGGTTTGCATGCGCCCAAGCGGCATGTGCGCTTTTCCTACGCCAACACACCAGCGCAACTGCAAGAAGGGGTGCGCCGGATCGCGGCATTCCTTGGCCGGCCAGCACCCGGGGCCTGATCTTGAGGTGGGACGGGCTGCCGCTTCAAGAAAACCCTGTCGCGACCGATATAACCTGCAAGGACTTGACGCATTCTGCGTCAGAAATCACAGGGACTGGAGGCATGTGCGCGCGCCACGCTGAAAGATCAGGGATTTTTCCTCGCAGGGATCTGGCACGCTCCTTGCTGATGTATCCGGTAACCGTACCCGATTTGCAGCAGGAGGTGTGCCATGAAATCCCTGTTTCAGCTGACTTCATCGTTGGTGTCCAGGATCAACGCCCTGATCACGCAGTCCGAGCGCGCCCATCCCGGCATGCAGGAGGTGGCGGCCATGGTGTACGTGGGCGACGTCTATGCCTTGCGCGAGCAGCCGCGCCGCCAGCATGCCGATGGCTGGGGCCGTTATCACTACAGTTGCGATACCACCGGCTGCAAGCCGCTGCCGTAAGAACGCCGCGTCTATTCGACCGGCGTGTCCGGGCTGTTGCCCCAATCCGACCACGACCCGGGGTAACCGCGCACGCGCGTGAACCCCAGGCTCTTGAGCAGCAGGCAACTGTGCGCCGAGCGGTGGTGACTCTGGCAGTAGCACACCACTTCCTTGTCCGGCGTCACGCCCAGCGAAGCGAGCAGCGTGCGCAACGCCTCCGCCGGTTTGAAGCGCAAGCCACGGTCTCGATCCATGGCCTGCATCCAGTCGAGATTGACGGCGCCCGGTATATGCCCGCCACGCTCGGCGAAGCGTTTGTTGCCGAGATACTCGTCGACGGAGCGCGCATCGAGCAGCGCCACCGTCGGATCCCCCAGGTGTTTCAGAATGTAGGTCTTGTCGGCAACCACGGCGTCGTTTCGCCGTACCCGGTACTGGCTGCGCGCACGGGTTTCGCTTCCGCTCTTGAGCGGTCGCCGTTCCAGGGTCCAGGCATGCAGGCCGCCGTTGAGCAGCGAGTAGCGGGCGTGGCCCATGGCTTCCAGTGTCCAGAGCAGGCGCGAGGCGCGCCCGCCGCCTTCATCGTCGTAGGCCACCACGTGGTGTTCTGGTATCAGGCCAATCGAGGAAAACACTTCATTTAGCTGACTCTCGCTCGGCAACAGGCCCATCACTGGTTTGTCCGCCGCCACGATCTGCGCGTAGTCGAGGCGTACCGCGCCGGGGATGTGCGACTGGGCATAGACTTCCGGCTTGCACAGATCCACGATCAGAATCGATTCCTGCCCGAGGTGGCGTTCGAGTTCCTCGGGTTCGGCGATCAAAGGCAGAAGGGGTGCAGGCATATCGGGGTGCTGGCTGTGATATTCTTGGCCGCATTGAGTAACCGTTACATCGTGCCATTCTAGCCTGCGGCGACAGTCTGGAGTAGGGCGAGTCACCCTGGAGCAGGCTGTGGAAATTTTCAAGCAATTCACCATCGAGGCGGCGCATCGCCTGCCGAATCTTCCCGAGAATCACAAGTGCCGGCGGCTGCACGGCCATTCGTTTCGTGTCGAGATCCATGTGTCCGGCCCGCTCACCGAGAAGGAGGGCTGGATCATGGACTTCGCGGATGTGACGCGCGCCTTCAATCCGATCTACGAGCAGCTCGACCATCATTATCTGAACGACATCCCCGGCCTCGAGAACCCGACCAGCGAGATTCTCGCCCGCTGGATCTGGTCGCACCTGAAGCCGGTGCTGCCGCTGCTTTCCAGGGTCGTGGTGCGCGAAACCTGCACTGCTGGTTGCAGCTACAGCGGCGATTGAAACGGTCGTGACCGCCGACACCGCTCCGATAGAAATCGAAACCGGGCCACATCCGGCTGCCAGTATCATCTGGCTGCACGGCCTTGGCGCGGATGGCAGTGACTTCGAACCGATCGTCCCGGAGCTTGGATTGCCCGGGTCGCCAGCGGTGCGTTTCGTGTTCCCGCATGCGCCGTACCGCCCGGTAACCGTGAACGGCGGCCATGTGATGCGCGCCTGGTACGACATTGCCATCGACGCGCGTGGCGGATTTCACCAGGACGAAACGCACATCCGCGAATCCGAGCAGACTCTGCGCAGGCTGATTGCAAGGGAGCGCGAGCGCGGCATCGACAGCCGGCGCATCGTGCTGGCCGGTTTTTCCCAGGGCGCGGCCGTTGCCCTGCACACCGGTCTGCGTTATCCGCAGCCGCTCGCCGGTATCATGGCGCTGTCCATGCCGGTGCCACTGCCGGATCGCATCGTCTCTGAGCTTAACCCCGCCAATGCGCGTGTGCCGGTGTTTCTGGCGCACGGCACCCAGGATCAGGTTGTGCCCTACCCGATGGGCGAGTACGGGCACCGACTGCTCGAACAGCTTGGCCTGCCGGTCGAATGGCACAGCTATCCCATGGACCATACGGTGGCCATGGAGGAAGTGGCGGATATCCGCGCCTGGCTCGGACGGATACTCGCCGCCTGAGCGTGCCGGCAATAAAAAAGCACCCGCCCGTTTGGAGATGCGGCACGGGGCGTGCCGGCCCGGTGCGCAAACGGTCCGACGCGTGGTCGGTCAGTAGCATGGAGGCACTGGCGACAAGCCGCTATAGTGAGTCGTTTCCGTGCGGGGCAGGCCTGCGCGGAAGAGTATCCGGACGGGAAAATGAAGCAGAAATCAGGATGGATGATCGTGGCGGTTTTCGCCCTGTTCGCCGGCTGCGCGACGCAGCCGGCGCCGATCGATTCCGGCGCTACCGGTAACCGCCCGCGCGTGGCACTGGTGCTGGGTGGTGGCGCGGCGCGCGGCTTTGCGCATGTCGGTGTCATCCGCGCGCTCGAGCAGGAAAAAATTCCGATCGATCTGATTGTCGGTACCAGTGTGGGCAGTCTGATCGGCGCGCTCTATGCGCATGAGATGAACAGCTTCGAGCTGGAGTGGACGGCGTTTTCGCTCGAGAAGGATGACCTGCTGGATTACGCGCTGCTGTCCGCGAGCATGGGGCCGATCAAGGGCGAGCGACTTGAGGCGTTCGTGAACAAGAAGATACCGGTCGTGAACATCGAGAGCCTGAAGATTCCATTCGCAGCGGTGGCAACCGACCTTAACCGCGGCACGCGCGTGGTGCTGGATCGCGGGCCGCTGGCGCGCGCCATCCGCGCGAGCTGTGCCATCCCCGGCGTGTTCCAGCCGGTCGAGCATCAGGGCCGGCTGCTGGTGGACGGTGGCACGGTGGACAACCTGCCGGTGGCCGTGGCGCGCGAGAAGGGCGCGGACATCGTGATCGCCGTGGACATCAGCCAGAACGTGACCAATTACAACATCACCAACCTGGTGGACGTCACCCTGCAGGCGGTGCACATCATGTTCAGCGAGAACGTCAGTCAGCGGCGGCGCGACGCCGATGTCCTGATTTCGCCGGCGGTCGGCAGCGTGGCGATGATGGACTTTACCCAGAAGAAGCGCCTGATGCAGGCCGGCATGGATGCCGGGCAGCAGGCGGCAGCGGCGATTCGTGCGGCGATGGAGGCATGGAATGCGAAGCACGGCCGGCTGAGCGCGGTGCGCTGACTACTCGCTCAGATTCAGGTGCAGCAGGGCGCTGTAGGTATCGATGTCGGCACTGGTGAACACGAGGTTGATGCCGTCGCGCCCCTTGCTCTCAATGCGTGCGCGCAGCACGTGGGTGCGGGTCTTGCCATCGGTGTTCAGTTTGAGTGCGACCTCCACCGGCGCGTCTTTGGGCAGGCGCGTGAGCGTTCCGTCTCGACCGAGCACGAGAACGCCATGCATATCGAGGTCGCGCACATCGCAATGCTGGAAGTCCCGGTAATCGCAGCGCACCAGGGCATCCACAAGTCGCGGGGTATCGTTTTCGCGCGGGCGCTTTGTCCTTTTCATCTTCCCTCTGTAAAAGACCGCTACTACAAACAAGTCTACAGGGTGCAGAGGCAGCCGGCGGGACGCTCATCGGCATCCGTGCCCTGTTCATCAGGCGGTCAGCGGGTAACTACCACTTCACCACTTCGATAGCGGCGAGCGGCTGGCCGAGAAAGCGCTCGCCCACGGCCCGAAAGCGCTGCGGAACGTCGGTGACGTAAAACTGATGTGCAGGCGGGACGCTTCCGGGGTTGAGCAGCCCGAGTCGGGCCAGCAGCGCGCCGGTCTGGGCGGCGGTGGTTTCGGCGGAATCCACAAGCTGCACGCCACTGCCCGCGACGCCCTCAAGCAGCGGTTGCAGCAGGGGGTAATGCGTGCAACCGAGCACCAGGGTATCGATGTCCTGCGCCAGCACCGGGGCCAGGTATTCCCGCGCGGTCAGCAAAGTGACCGGATGTTCGAGCCAGCCTTCTTCCACCAGCGGCACAAACAGCGGGCAGGCCTGGGAGTGGATCGCGATGGCCGCATCGTGGCCGTGGATGGCCGCGTCGTAGGCGCCGCTGGCGACGGTCGTGAGCGTGCCGATCACACCAATGCGGCGATTGCGTGTGCGCTGCGCCGCTACCCGCGCGCCGGTCTCGATCACATCCAGCACCGGCACCGGCGAGCGCGCACGGATCGCGCTGGCCGCCACCGCCGCCATGGTGTTGCAGGCCACGACCAGCAGTTTTACCTTCCGCTCCAGCAGAAAGTCGGTGATTTGGGCCGCATACTGGGCAATGGTGTCGGCCGATTTCACGCCATACGGAACACGCGCGGTGTCGCCAAAGTACAGGATTTTCTCGTGCGGCAGGTGCTGCATGAGGGCGCGCGCTACGGTGAGACCACCGATCCCGGAATCGAATACACCAATCGGAAATTCAGGACGGGATAACATGTGGTTCATGCAACGTGGCGATTCCAGAGGTCACGGCAATTGTAGCAGATACCCCGTTGTCCCTGCCGGTGTGACCAGGGAACCGGATGTTCAAAGCAGTAAACCATGTGCGGTTGAGAGATGTGTCCGCTGCGGTTAGATTGCACAAGTGCTGCACCACAAACCGGTTGTGTGGCGGCAAGCTGTTTCAATTTCATACTGCGACAGGATGGACCGATGGCACGCATTCTCTATTTCGCTTATCTCGTGGACAAGCTTGGTCGCGCGCAGGAAGAGTTAACCTTGCCGGAGAGTGTGCGGGAGGTGCGAGGGTTGCTCGCGCATTTGCGCACGCGCGGCGGCGTGTGGGAGAAGGCCCTGACCGAGGATAAGGTGCAGGTTCTGGTGAACAAGCAGTTTTCCACGCCGGAGACGACGATCTCCGACACCGACGTGGTGGCGATAGTCTCCAGCAGCCCGGGTTAGTGTGCGATGGTGTCAATGGCGCAACAGGCCGAGCGACAGCCACGGCCAGTAGGTGATGATCAGAACGGCGATGATCAGGATGGCAATGAACGGCAGTACAGCACGGAAGATCTCCAGCACTGGCCGGTTGAAACGATAGCTGGCAATGAACAGGTTCATGCCCACCGGTGGCAACAGGTAGCCGATCTCCATGGTGGCCAGGAAGATGATGCCGAAATGCACCGGGTGAATGCCATACCCGATCGCGATGGGCAGCATGAGCGGCACCATGATGACCAGCGCCGAAAAGATATCCAGCATCATGCCGAGCACCAGCAGGAACAGGGTGAGCAACAGCAGGAAGCCGTACTTGTCGTGCACGTGTTCGCGGATGTAGGCGAATAGCTGGCCTGGCACTTCGGCGTCCAGCAGGTAGTTGGTGGAGGCGAGCGACATGCCGAGCACGATCAGGATCGCGCCGACCAGCACCATGGATTCGCGCATCACGCCCGGCAGGTCTGGGAACCGTATCTCGCGGTGGATAAACACCTCTACGATCAGCACATAGAGCGCGGTCACGGCGGCCGCCTCGGACACCGCGAAGAAGCCGCTGTAGATTCCGCCCAGCACAATGACCGGCAGCGGCAGCTCCCACGCGGCCTCGCGCACGGCGGCCAGCGCTTCGCGTGCGGAGAACGGCGCCTGCGGAATCTCGTGGCCGCGCCGTTGCCACAGGCCCCAGATGGCCAGCAGCACGATGATCAGTGTCCCGGGAAGAATGCCGGCGATGAACAGGTCGCCGATCGCCACCGGCTGACCGATGTTGAGTTGCTGCGCCACCACGCTGTACAGAATGAGCGGCAGTGACGGCGCGAACAACAGGCCGATGCTTCCCGAGGTGGTAATGAGCCCGAGATTAAAGCGTTCCGGATAGCCGGCCTGTGTGAGGGCCGGATAGAGCAGGGCGCCGAGCGCCACGATGGTGATGCCGGAGGCACCGGTGAAGGCGGTAAACAGCGCACACACCACCAGCACGACCGCCGCCAAACCGCCGGGCAGCCAGCCGAGCAGGGCGTTGGTGATGCGCACCAGGCGCTGCGGCGCGCGTGATTCGGCGAGCAGGTAACCGGCAAAGGTGAACAGCGGGATGGCGAGCAGCACCGGCATTTCCGCCAGCCGGTAGATCTCGATGATCACGACGGTCAGGTCCGCATCGGTGCGCGAAAAGGCCAGCAGCGTGCTGGCCGCGATCACCGCGAACAGCGGGGCGCCGAGCAGCACCAGGAGCAGGAGGACGAGGCCGGTGAGGATCATGGAATCTCCTCGCGTCCCAGGCTTTGGCGCACGTGGTGCGCCAGCAACAGGCTGTAGCGCAGTGCGATGAGCGCAAACGCGGCCGGCAGGATGAGTTCCGCGGCCCATCCAGGCACTGCCCCGAATGCGATCACGCCAGTCTCCGCGCGGATGAAGCGTGCCGCCTGCCAGGCGAGTAACAGACACACGCCGATGGTAAATATATCGGTCAGTGCCTGCGCTCCGGCGCGCACACGCCCCGGTAACCAGCGCGACAACACGTCCACGCGGATGTGTTTGCCTTCACGGCTGGCGGCCACCGCGCCGAGCAAGGCGACCCACAGGACCAGCAGACGCAGCAACTGGTCCACATCGAGGATGCTCATGCCGAACAGGTTGCGGAGCAGGATCTGTGCCCCGGCCAGCGAGACCATCAGCGCGAGCAATGTGATGAGCAGTCCGTTCTCGAGCCAGGTGATAATCCGGATCAGGCGAACAAGTGTCGGTGGCAGGTGGTGCGTCGGCATGCCGGTCAGCGCGCCGCGGCCGCGGGCCGGCGGCGGTAGCTGTCGAGATGGCCCTGCAACACCTTGAACAGTGCCGGTGTGTAGACGCCTTTTTTACCGAGTTGCTCGATGGTCTGATCGGCCGCGCTGTGCAGCTTGGCCAGTTCCTCGGGAGGGAGTGTCAGGAACTCGATGCCTTGCTTGCGCAGGGCATCGCGCGCACCGCGGTCATCGATGCGCGCCTGGCGGTTCAGCACGGCAAACGCGTGTTCCATGACCTCACGCACCACCGACTGGTCGGCGCTGCTCAGGCGGTTGAAGGCTTTCTTGTCCACGGCGAGTGCGCCGAAGAGGTACATGGCTGGCGTATCGGCAACGTATTTGACCTTGGTATGCCACTGCAGGGCGATGGCGCCGACCGCCGAGGAACCGAGCGTGGTGATGAGCCCGGTCTGCAGGCCGGTCAGCACATCCGTGAGCGGCAGCGGGATGGGCGAGACACCCAGGGCCTCGAACATGGCGCGTGTAATGTCATCGCCCTCCGGCGCCCAGACTTTCTGGCCCTTCAGATCCGCCACGCGCCGGTTCGGGACGCTCGACATGATGTAGGCAAAGCCGCCGTCGATGATGCCGAAAGTCGCAAAACCATTCTCCTCGATGCCCCGCGCGATGGTTTTGTCCATGCGCGCGCGCACATAGTCCAGTTCGTCATAAGAACGGAACAGGAACGGCAGGCCGTACAGCTGGGCATCCTTATAGAGGTCACTGAGCGCACCGCCGGTGAGCATGCCGCCGTGCAATTGCCCGGCGCGGATCTTGCGCAGCACGTTGCGGTCACTGCCCATGCTGCCGCCCGGGTAAAACTTGAAGGCCACGCGACCGTCGGTGCGGCGCGCGATTTCCTCGGCGCCCTTGCGCAGCTCCTGCATCCAGAGCGTGCCATCCGGTGCGAGCGTGGCGATCTTGATGTCGAGCGCGCGGCTCGGGGTGGCGCCGAGCAACAGAGCAGCGAGCAGCAGGATTTGCAGCCGCCCGGGAAAAATCCTGTCTCGCATGTTTCGGGTTTCTCCCTAGAAGTAACTGTCGGCGCTTTTCAGCAGCTCGCGCGCGGCGCGTTGCGCAAGCGTGTTGCTGAGCGTGAGCCCGGGCGCCGTGGCCGGTGCCTGCAGCACCTCGTTCAGTAGCCGGTCGTGCAACGGCCGGTCGAACACGAGGCGCGCATAGCGGCGCGCGTATTCCACCTTGGCCATGAGATCATGGCCCTGTGACAGGGCGATGGCGCGCTCGAAGTGGCCGCGGCCTTCCTCCGGCTTGCCGCCCAGCGCCGGCGGGAGCAGGGTGGTCATGACGCCGAGGTAGAGATGTGCGCTGCCGTGTTCGTAGCTTTCATCGAGCTCGATCACGCGCTCCATGCCGGCGCGCACCTTGGCCAGATCGGCGACCGCATTCCAGTCGCCGCTGTTTGTCTGGATCCATCCGGCCCAGGCGGACGCGAAGGTGTAGAGCACCGGCACATCGTCCTTGCTCAGGCCGGCCAGCGCGGCGTGGTAATTGTCATACGGGCGACTGCCGAGGCCACACAGTTCTGTACGGTGGCGGCACAGGGCGCGCTCCGCGTAGTCGCGTGACTTGCCGGTCAGGCGCTGGGCGCGTTCCGCATCCTTTACGAACACACCGGCATAGGCGCCATACAGTTTCGCGCCCGCGCGCAGCAAATCCTCGTTCTTCGGGTTGTCGCGAATGAGTCCGTCGATGAGCAGCAGATAGGCCGGGGCGCCGGCCTCGACGGTTTCCGGATCGTTCTGATCGAGGATCGCGGCGGACAGGTCAGTGGCCAGGCGTCCGGTCGCCGAGGCCACCATGCCGGCGCAGCCGGCAAGAGGAATGGCGAAGAGCAGCGCGAGAAACGACCGAATCATCCGGGCCTTTGTCCGTGGCGGAGCGCCGACTGCGCTATGGTTGTCGATGTACCTAAAATTAATCGGTTTTCGTGCGTACCGCAACCTAAGATCGCCCTGTCCGGGAAATGGCGTTCATGCTCCCGACACGTAGGCCCGGAGGTCGGCCGTCTGGAGAGGTGAAATTCACCCGCCTGCGCATTCCTTGGCCTTTGACGGCAGGCGGTTCGGATTCCGTCCTATACTTGCAACCAGGAAACAATTCCTGAAAACGGGGGTAGCGTGGTTCGATTCTTGGCGCGCGTCATCTGGATAGGCTGGTGCTGGACTGAACTCGCCGTTCTTACGGCCTTCCTTTATATGCTTTCGTTCCTGCCGAAGGCCTGGTTGCATCCCTGGTATTTTCCGGTTTTCCGCTTTTGGTGCCGGCTGTTCGTGGGCGCGCTGGGCGTGGATCTCAAGCTGCACCAGAAAAATATCGGCTTGTTGCCGAAACAGTACATCCTGATCGCCAACCACCCCTCGGCGGTCGAGGACGTCGGCATCCCGACGCTGTTCCCGGTGTATTCGCTCGCCAAGGAAGGGGTGAAGGACTGGTGGTGGGCAGGGCGTATCAATGTCGCCGCCGGCACGCTGTTTGTAGAGCGCGAATCGGCCGAGTCGCGCCGCGCCGCGGCCGAACAGATCGAGGCCGAACTGAAACAGGGCCACAACGTGGCGCTCTACCCGGAAGGCGGCTGCAAGGGCCGGCGCATTTTCAGTTCATTTCGCCATGGCGCGTTCGATATCTCGTTGCGCACCGGCATCCCGATCCTGCCGGTGTTCCTGCACTATGAATCGCAGGATGACTTCGAGTGGCGAAATCCCCAAACACTGCCGCAGAAGTTTTGGCATTTCATGACCGCCCAGAACAACCGCGCCAACTATTACGTCTACGACGCGATTGACCCGAAGCAGTTCACTGGCAAGGAAGAATACAACCAGCACGTGTACAACCTGTATCTCAAATGGCAGGCCAGATACCTGGATTAGCAAGGGCTGGATGAGAAGCGTAAAACAGGCCATCGCCGGCCTGCCGTTGTTCCTCAGTGAAGAGCAGTGGCCGCAAGGTCTGGATTCGGATTCGTTTGAGTTGTGAGTGCCGTGTCCTTGGCCAACTGCGTGAATGGCCCCCGATTCACCGGCGTGGACGAACCGGTCCCATTGTTTTGCGCGATCACGGGCATGGGCTTTGGCGGGGTCGCGCGTAGCGACGCGACCTCGATGATGTCCGTGGCGTTGTCGTAGAACGGCTTGTCGGCGAGCGGCAAGCCGGCGACCCTGGCTTCCTCGACCAGGATGTGCAGATATTCCGTCATCCGCAGGGCGGTGACGGGATTGAGATCGTGGAGCGTGACGACGAGCGGAATGGACCCGTGCCGCTGCGGCAGTTCACCGCGCTCGATAGCGCGGCGCACGCGCAGGAACTCCGATCGGATACGTTCGCGCAGGCCGAACATGCTGTTGATGACGAGCCCGTCGCGGTTGTTGACATCGGTCAGCAGCATTTTGAGAGCGTGGGCGGCATAAATGTCCCGCGTCAGGTCGCTGTAGCCCCAGAACGTCGGGCGGATAAAGACGGTATCGTATCCAGTGATGGCGCGCAGGTCATCCTGGCCATCCCGCAGCGACTGTGTCAGCTCTTCCGGCGCCATCTTGGTGTGGCGGATGTGGCCGCGGGCCGTACCGCTATGCAGGCCGAGCACATGGCCGCTGTTATGCTGATAGCGCATGATCGCCTGGCCAAGCCTGGTGCCCCCGCCGGTCTTATTGCGCGTTTGCACAAAGAACAGCGCCTTGATGTCCGGCTGTACATCGTTTGATTCGAGCTGGCGCAGGATGTCGAGTGTCGGATTGTAATCCCGGCTTGCGCTCGGCCCATCGTCGTACGTCAGCAGGAAACGGCAGGTCTGCGCAAGCGCCGTCGCCGGTTCAACGGCTGCCGTTTGGCAACCGCCCAGCAGCACGGGTACGAACAGGACAAATATACGGAATCGTGACATGCGTGTTCTGATCTGGCCGGACTGTGGCTGGTTCTGGTCCGGACCTACCCCCATTTTTTTATCTTTTCCCGGCCAAGTATGACAGTTACCGCTGGGTAGGCAAGGCCGTCGCTCCCGGTGGCGCGAACAACGGGTAAATCAATGCGGCGAAGCCCCGGGTTGCACCAGCAGGCCGTGCCGCCCCCGCAGGTAACTGCGAATCTTGGCGGCCAGGAAGCCGAGGCCAAAGCGCGCCAGCCGCAGCAGGTGATGCGGGTAGCGGATCGACAGGGAGGCGTAATAAAGGCCCAGCTTCGGGCGATTGTAGAAGGACATCAGGATCTTCTGGTAATGGCGATCCAGCTCCTCCACGGTCATGCCCTCCGGGGCCCAGACGAAGTTCATGCCATTCATTCTCTCCCAGTGGTCATCGCGGATATTGGTGCCGTACAGGTCGCGATAGATCGGCGAGCCGGGATAGGGTGTGAATTTGCTCAGGTTCATGATGGTCATCGGGATGCGCCGCACAAACGCCTTGGTCTGCTCGATGGTTTCCACGGTTTCGCCCGGGTAACCGAGCATGAACAGCCCCTTGGTGCGAATCCTCGCGGCGGCGGTCCAGTTCACCGCCTGCTCGGAGATCTCCACCCGGGCGGCCTTGTCCATTTTCTTCAGCAATTCGTTGGAGCCGGTTTCGAGGCCGAAGCTGATTTCCCAGCAACCGGCCTTTTTCATGAGCGCCAGCGTATCCGGTTTGATCGTGTCCACCCGCGAGGTGCATGACCAGGTGAGCCCCAGCTTGCTGTCGATGAGGAGCCGGCACAGCTCGTTGACGCGCAGGCGGCTCGCGACAAACAGATCGTCGACAAACATGATGTGACGGACGCCGTATTTCTCTTTCAGGTGTTGCATCATCTGAAACACGACCTTCGGCGAGTAAAAGCGCACGCTGTTGCCGAAGGTGGAGGTGTCGCAGAATTTGCAGTGAAACGGGCAGCCGCGCGAGGCGGCAATCGTGGCGACCGGTCCGCGTGGATAATCGTAGATGGCCGGAATGTAGGCGCGCGGAAAGTCGGGCAGCAGGTCCCAGGCCGGCAGCGCCAGGTCGTCGAGATTCTTGTTGATCGGCCGGCCCGGCGTTTTGTTCACGAACGGGCCCTTGCGGAAGATGAGCCCCGGTACGCTGAACGGATTGCCCCCGGTCTCCAGTACCGCGAGCAGTTCGAGCAGGACCATCTCGCCTTCGCCATTCACCGCGTAGTCGAATTCGCGGAAGCGCTCCATGGTTTCCTCGCCCATGGAGGAGATGTGCGGCCCGCCGACAATGATGACGGTTTGCGGAAGACGTTTTTTTATTTCCCGGGAAATGGCGGCGGCATTCCACACGCCGACGGTAAACAGGGTGATCCCGACATAGGCCGGCTGGTCCTTCTCGACTTCATCCACGACCTCTTCGACGGAGAGGTTGAAGATGTCGCTCTCGATGATTCTCGGCACGTAGCCGCGCAGACGCACTTCGGCGGCCAGATGCAACAAGCCCAGGGAGGGCGCGTTGTTGGTGATGTGTTTGACGAACGCGTAGCCCTTGGCGATCCGTTCATAGGGCGGGTTGATGAATACGATCTTCTTGTTTGACATGGAATAATCCTCCCCCTGCAATGGCTGTCATCGCGATTCCGTCAGCCTGGAGTTGGCGCATCACCGGCAACGGCGGGAAAAACGTTGTGCGCCTGCCCCGTTCCGTTGTGCCGGTCCGTGAAAGGATGGGTGACGCAAGTGCCGGAAACCATAACACCTTATTCTTGCGATGACAAAAGCAGGTGCCGTGTGGCGGCTGCCTCAGTGTTTGATCTGGGACTCCGGGTTAAACCAGCCCGCCGGGTGTTCGGCGGGGCGAACATCAAGGTATTCGAGCGTGGTCTTGCCGGGGTTGTCCGGCAGCAGGAGATCCCGGAGGCTGAGGCCGGCCGGCAGGGTCCGGCCGTTGTCGTCCCGATAGCGGTAGACGATTTCCTTGGCGACCTTGCCGGAGGCGAGGCGGTAGACCGCCTTTTGCATGAGACCCGCGGCGTCGATCCAGAGCGCGCCGCTGGCGTACGGCGCCGACTTCGCGGTGGCGGCAATTTCAACCACACGACAGGGTTGGGCCGGCTGGCCGCAGGGTTCCGTGTCGGGGCGCAGGCTGCCGGTGTAATCCTGGGCAAGACGCACGCGCGCGAGATCGGCGAACGAACTCGCGCCCAGCATGCGCTGGTTGGCGGTGATCGCAATCGGGTTTTTCGATCCGGGCACGATCAGCCAGGATTTGTCGCCGCGCAGGAGAAACTTGCGCCCCTTGTTCTTCTTGTCGCGAAACACGACCAGATGTTCATCCTCGCCGCCGAGATAGAGGTCGAATTCGCCGCTCTGGGACGGGGCATCGTCCGGCTGCACCGTGGCGCGCAGGCGCACCACGCTGTGCAACAGGGCACGGCGCGGCGCGTCGGCGCTGTCGAGCAGCGCCGCGGCATCGGGCAGATCGGCCGCGATCGCGGCAGCGAGCAGCAAGGTTTCAAACATGGGCGAGCGAATCCACAATGGGCGCGCGCGCCGCGCGCCGCGCCGGCAGGAACGAAGCGAAGGCCAGTGTCAGGATCATGGCGATGGCGGCCAGCAGATACACGTCCGCAATGACCTGAACGTGGATGACAATGCCCTTGGCCATGCCGGGCGGCGGCGGCATGCGGATCTCGGAGAGATTGACGACCAGCGTGATCAGCAGGCTCAGCAGCGCACCGCCGATCGCGCTGGCGACGCCGAGCAGCGCGCCTTCGAGCACGAAGCCGGCGGTGACGCGGTGCGCGCGCGCGCCGAGCGCGCGCAGGGTGCCGATCTCGCGCGTGCGTTCGGTGACCGACATCAGTGTCGCGTTGAACGTGGACAGGAACACGATCACGACCAGCACGGTGCCCATGAAGCCGAAGATGCCGATATAGAGCACCCGCACCTGCTGGTAGAACACGGCGAGGTCGCGCCACAGCCGCGAGCCGAGATCGAGCCCGGCCTGATGCAGCGAATTGCCCAGACGGGCCGCCACCGCGGGCTCATCGGCGGCGTCGCGCAGGATCACCGAGAAGCGCGAGACCGTGTCGGGCGCGGCGAGCAGCTCCTGGGCGAGCGGCAACGGCAACGCGAGATAACGCTCGCTCAGCTCGCGGATAACGATGTCCGCAATCCCGCCGACCGTCGCATCGACCGCATTCAGCGTTCCATCCGGCGTGGTAACCAGCAGGGTGATGTTGTCGCCGGCCTTGGCGTTCAGCAGCTTCGCGAGCCCGCGACCGATGACGACCGTGCGCACACCCGCTTGCAGCCACTTGCCGTCCTGCACGGCCTTGGGAATATCGCTGCCGCGCGTTTCGGCCTGCGGATCGACACCGGTGCCGCCAAACGGAATCGAGATGCCGCCGGTGGAGACGAGTCCATAGAATTCCAGCCGCGGCATCACCACGTCGACATCCGGGTCGGTGCGCAGGACGGCGAGGGCGGCGCCCGCCCGGCGAATGCCGAATTCGAGCGTCGATCCCTCGCTCTTCTCGAACGCGCGCGGGTCGGCGAATTGCACGTGGCCGAGTCCGCTGCGGATCGCGCTCTGGCGCAGGCCGTCGAACGACTGCGCCATGAATCCGCCGGCGAGCGCGAACGACACGAAGCCGAAGGCGACGATGCCGCCGGTAATGAGGCTGCGCCGGTGGTTGCGCGTGACATTGCGCCAGGCGATGGTCAGGCGGTTCATGTCGCCCCCGGCTCAATCGCGCCGTCGTGCAGGGCGATGACGCGCGCGGCGCGTTCCACCACGCGCGGGTCGT
>CAYHES010000014.1:10537-26192 GCA_964355495.1 uncultured Acidiferrobacterales bacterium | reverse complement strand
AGGCCGACCTACATGACGAACAAGCAATGTTCCTTCAAGAGTGCAACACTACACTGGCACATCGCGTAGCCGATCAGATCTTGCCGATGGCGTTGATAAACAGGCCGTGGCTGGTGTAACCCAGGTTGGTCAGGTCGTCGGAGAAATCGGTGAAGTTATAGCCGATGCCGACCTTGATGTGATCGTTGAGATGCCGGTAGACGCCGGTCAGGAAGCCGCTGCGCCGGTCGCCGGCATCGGGCAGGTCGAGCAGACGTGCCTCGACCATGGCGTCCCAGTGGCGAATGAACTGCCAGTCGGCGCGGACCACATAGAGTTGCGCGCGGCTGTCGAAGAATACCGGGTTCACGCGGTCCAGGCTCACCTGCCCCAGGCGGTAGGCGTACTTGGCGCCGAGCGTCCAGTCGCGGGTCAGGTCGTAGACCGCGTCGAGAGAAACAACATGGCTCTTCTGGATATAGGTTGCGGGGGTGCTGGCGCCGGTCACCTGGTCGGTGCTCGGCAGATTGTAGAAATAGGTGTACTTGAACAGCGTATTCAGGCGGTCATGGCTGACCGGCCGGTAGCCGTAACCCGTGACGGCCTCGATGTAACGCCCATCGTACTGCGTGCCCAGTGAGCTGGTGCTGTTGGCATAATTCAGCTTACCGACGAAGCGCCACTCCGGGTTAATCTGGTACTTCAGGCCGTTCTTGAACAACCAGGTTTCGCGCTCCGAAACCGAGAGATCGGTGTTCTGGGTGCCGTCCACCCGGTACTCCACGGCACTGGACAGCTTGATGGCCTCGAAGCCGTAGCCGACCCGCAGGCCCATGCCGCGACGCTCCATGGCGGCGCCGGTATTGGGGTCATGCAGCGTGCCGGCGTCGAAGTGGGTGCCGAAATTCCAGCGATCGTTGGGTGCGAGATCGACGCCGGTCGAATGTGTCAGGCCGGTCGGCACGTCGCCGTGGGTGTACTTTTCCTCGAGAAAAACGCTGACGCTGTCCGAGTAGCGGGTTCTGGCGCCGGACACCATGTTGCCCTTCCGGGAGCGCAGGCCGTTGTCGGCGGACTCGCTGCCCAACATATAGGACATATATAGACTGGTGCGATCGGAATACAGGTATTCGGTCCCGAGCCGGCCGGCGCCGCCCAGATCCCCGCCCGATACTTCGCCGTTGACCTTGAAGCGGTCGGTGAACCGGTACGATCCGCCCGATCCCACCCGGTTGTTTTCCTCGCGGTTGCCGGAGATCGCCAGCGTGTCCTGCACATAGCCATAGGCAAGCCAGCGGCCTTTAGAGTCGTAGGTCGCACGCACCACGGCGTCGGTCCGGTCGCCCTGCACCTGGGTCAGCGGCACGATCGGCGAGGTGTCTTCACGGCTGTCACTGCGCGCGCCGGTACTCAGCAGCCAGTGATCGCTCAACTGATAGCCGACATCCACCTCGGTGGCGCTGGTGCTGAGGCCCTGTTCGCGAACGGTCTTGTCGACCTTGGTATTCAGACTCAACCGGCCGGTAATCGGGGTTCGCAGCGTACCGCCCAACTGCTGGGTGTCGGTCAGGGCGATTATCCCGGGCGCTGAATAGCCGGCGTCGAGATTCTGGTTGTACAACGTCAGATGGCCAGTGGCCCCGTTCACCACGTCACTAAAGGCCAGGCTGGTGTCTATCCGGCTGGCCCCGGCAACGAGGTTGGTGCCGGCAGGCTGGCTGAGCGTATTGAAGTTGTAGCCACCGTCATTGGATGTCAGTGTCGTCTGGCCCGGACCTTCGCTGCGGGCAGAGGCGATCTTGATCCATGATCCGGCGCTCTTGCGCAGGGTGATGTCAGTGGCCTGCAGCGTGCTTCGTTCATCCGCCACCTGATTGCTGTCGGTGGTGACACCAAGTTTCAGGTAATCATTCACCCAGACATGAGTCCGGCCACCGACCGCCACCGCACCGATGTCGGTGAACCCCGGCGAGTATTCGTAGCGCACCACCAGGTAGGCCAGATTTCCGGCGGCCGTGCCACTGACCACCAGCAGGTCGTCCGTGGCCACCGCCGCGAGCGGCTGGGTGAGCAGTATCCGTCCCTGGATACTGTCGATGCTGTAATCCAGCGCCGGCGTGAGGTTCTTGACGCCGACCACGATGCCGGAGTCCTTGTCGCGCACTTCGATGCGCACGCGCTCGGAGCCGGTCAGGATGTCTTGGTGGCGCAGGTAATACAGCGATCCGCCGGTGCCGAGGAATTCATCGCGTCCGGCAATCGTGCCCGGCTCGGCGGCGAAACTGTCCAGCACGAAGCGCTTCTCGCCGAAACGGGTGGTGGCCAGCGTCTGGTAATGCAGGTTGACGCCGTACAGGCCGCGATCGACATGCGCCAGGTCATTATCGTTGTAGCCGATCTTGAAATTGCCCCACAGCCCGTAGCTCTCGTCCTTTTTCAGCTTCAGGTAGAACTTGCCGAGCGTCGGCGCGCCCTCTTCGATGGTGCCGTCGTCGCCGTAGGTCGGGTAGTAATAGTCCGGGTCGATGCGCCGGAACAGCGCGCCCGGCGACTTGTCCATGAAATTGCTGAACAGGCCTTCGGCCGGACCTTCGAGGGTATCGGCGCTCGCCGTCAGGCCCCAACCGTCGCCGAACTTGCCGTTGGTGTAAAACGCCAGCCGGCCGTCCACGCTCAGTTCGCTGTTGTAGTGGGTCTCGTCCTGGGTCACCAGCCGCGCCGGACCGCTGGTTTGGTCGCGCGCCAGGGTCAGGTCGGCGATGCCGACATAGAACCAGTCGTTCTTCTTGAGATCGAGGTCACGCAGGTAGAGCTGGCCGTTGCCGGACTTGTCGAGCACCGCCACCTCCACGCTGTGCAGTCCGGAGGGAAGTATCTCCTCGACCACAAACCGGCCATCGCCGGAAAGCGGCACCGAACGGCCCGCCACCCACACCGTGTGTTCAGGGGGGATGCTGCTGCCGGTCACCTGGATCGTGCCACCACGCTTGGGAATGTTGTCCGTGCCCAGATGGTTTTCACCATAACCCACCAGCAACTCGCGATCGGCATCGATACCGGCCACCGACCCCGTGGCATCGATCAGCCACAATGACTGCGGCGTGGTTTCATCAAACCTGCCGTCCCGGTCGTAGACCCGCAGCACATACTTCAATTCGCGACTCGGGGCCACGATGCCGGCGAAATCCGCCAGCCATTCGGCCTCGCCGTCCTTGATCACTGGCACCGCAGCCAGCGGGATGTCCCGGGCCGACTGCTGCGCATCGAAGATCCGGATCTCGGACTTGACGATGACCGCCACGTAGTTCGAGTACATCCGGAAACGAACCAGATTATCCGGAATCTCGCTATCCGGATCGTCCCGGTAGCGGATGCTGTTGGGCCAGGCAGTGACGTTGAGTCGCGGCTTGAGATTCAGATTGTCGAACTTGAAACGGATACTGGCCTGCTGCAGCGCCACGTCGGTGCAACGCTGGATGTCGGCGACGCTCTTGCCGGGGTCATCCAGCGGCTTGCCATCGACCGTGATGCGCATCACATTCAGCGCCAGCGGATCTTTTGGCTCGACTTCGCGGGTGAGGCGGGTAATCTCCAGGCTGTCGTTATCGTCCAGTGCCGCCAGTTCATCGTAAACCACCTCGACCTCGACCCGCGACGCGCCGGTCTCGACGAAGCCGGTGTTGACGACATCGGCGGACTGCACGTAACCGCGGCCCTCGAACTCGGCCTGTGCGTCCTTGAGGCCAAGCTCGGTCTTGACGGCGGTCATGGCGCGCCGGGCACGCGCCGCCGACAGCCCGATGTCGTCGCCGTAGACCATGGCGGTGCGGCGGTCGAGGCGTTCGTTGCTGGTGTAGCCGATGAAGCGCAGCCGTGCGTTCGTCTTGTCGCGGACATCGGCCAGGGCATTGCGCAGGCGATCCGCATACCCGGGTTCGATCACCGGCTTGCCGGCCTCGAACAGGATCGGGCGGATGGCGCCGGACGGCGGCACGTACACGCGCGTGACGGTCTCGGCCCCGGCGGCCTCCGGGCAGAGCCGCGGTTCATTGCTCAGTTCCTGCAAGGCATCGTCATGCCAGAACTCCACCTCGACGCGCCGGTTCAGGGCGCGCCCGCGGTCGCTGTCGTTGGAGGCGATCGGATATGCGGCGCCCTTGCCATCGACCACGACCACCGCGGCCGGCAGCTTCAGGGCATCCTGCACCGCCAGCGCGGCGCGCCGGGCGCGCGCCTTGGACAAGCCAAGGTGGCTGCCGTAGATACGTTCTTCGCGTCCGCTCAGCGGGGCGTTGTCGGTAAAACCGATAAACTTCACGCTCACATTCTGCTTGGCGGCGAGATCCGCCAGCGCCTGGCGGATCTTCTGGTGGAACTCGGCCGGAATGCCGGTGGTCTCGTCGTCGATGTGCAGCGGGGCGATCAGGTTGCGGATGCGCGCGCGCTTCGCGTGGCCTTCCTTGTAGCGCAGCTTGCACACCGTCTCCATCCGGCAGACCTTGACACGGTTGGTCTCCCCGGCAATGACCACTTCCTTCTCGACCAGCTTCTCGCCCACCTCGTCGTACCACACCTCGACTTCGACGCGGCGGTTCTGCGCGCGCCCCGCTTCGGTGGCATTGCTCGCCACCGGTCGCGACTCGCCCATGCCTTCATAGGAAATCGATTCCGCCGGCAGGCTTAATCCCTTCTGGAAATATTCCGCCACCGTCCCGGCGCGCTCGCGCGACAGCGCCTGGTTGTCGCCGTAGGCCTGGCGGAGCGCGCCCTGCAGGGCCACGTTGTCGGTATGCCCGACGAAGTGCAGGCGGACGTTGCTGCGGTCCTGCATGCGCCGCAGGACGTCGCGCAGCCGCGCGAGATAGTCTTGCGGAATGCTCGCCTCGCCGGAGCCGAAACGGATCGGCGGCACGACATTCTGGAGCTTGACGGTCTTCACGTCCCTGGCCGGCAGCTTGCGCACTTCCAGGATGTCGCCGGTTTTTGTATCCGCGCCCTCGCTGCCCAGCCACTGGGTGCGCGGCGCATCGGCGCCGACATGCTGCTCGACGGTCGCAGCGGAAACCGCCGACCTGGTCTCCTCGGCGCGCAGCGCAGTCGATACCAGGCAGGCGAGCAGCAGACACGCGGCCCGGATTGTGCGCGCAGCAAACAGCGGGCAGCGCCGCAAGGGCCGAAGGCTAGTCCGGCAGACAAGTTTTTCCGGATATTCTCCGGAGGGCTCCCTCTCCCGCAGGGAGAGGGTTGGGGCGAGGGGATCATGCAGTTTCCCATTGATTATCCCCTCATCCTGTCCTTCTCCCGGAGGGAGAAGGGACTCCTCGTTCTGCTTCGCGCATTGGAACATGCGGAAAAACTTATTTGACGGGGTGCTAGTACTCCGGCAAATAAGTTTTTCCGGATATTTTCCGGAGGGCTCCCTCTCCCGCAGGGAGAGGGTTGGGGTGAGGGGATCATGCAGTTTCCCATTGATTATCCCCTCATCCTCGACCGCCTGTTTCCGACGCGGTCTACCGCCTCCATCCCTGGAGGCGTGTCCTTCTCCCGGAGGGAGAAGGGACTCCTCGTTCTGCTTCGCGCATTGGAACATGCGGAAAAACTTATTTGACGGGGTGCTAGTCATTGGCCAACCCGCGGCGCGCCGCGCCGCCAATAGGTTTCGGTCTCGATGCTCAGCGCATAACAGCAGTTGGCCTGCTTCCACAGTCCGGCCACTTCGCGCTTGACGCTGTCCAGGCGCCGCTGCGCCAGCACCGGATCCTCGACATCGGCCAGATAGGACAGCCGCAGGATCGACGGCGATTTCTTCAGCTCCGCGAGCAGCAGGTCGAGCC
Source organism: uncultured Acidiferrobacterales bacterium (assembly GCA_964355495.1). Taxonomy (GTDB): domain Bacteria; phylum Pseudomonadota; class Gammaproteobacteria; order Acidiferrobacterales; family UBA6901; genus UBA6901. The sequence continues at coordinate 20,379 of CAYHES010000014.1, read as the reverse complement.
GCGGCTTCCACTGCGGCCGCATCACGCTGGTCTTCGGCTCGAACACCGCGTCCGAGATATCGAGACGCACGATGCGATGCAGGGCGGCGCCGAAATTGAACTTGATCATCTTGCCGCGGGTCGCGCGCTTGACCAGCGGGTTCTCGCTGGTGACCCGATAGCCGCTTGGCAGCGAGCGGTCGTCGAGCTTCAGGATGTAATTGCTGCCGCGCGTCTCGTTCGGCACCACCGCGCAGGTCAGGTGGTAGCGGCCATGCTTGTCGGTGGTGGCGATCAGGCCGCGGGCGCTGACCACGCGCACGCCGGCCAGGCCTTTCTCGCCCTTGTCCTGGTAGCCGTTGGCATTGGTGTCATCGAACACCTTGCCGATGATGTCGGTGCAGTCGAAGGTCGGATCGGGGATCACGCGCACCGTGGCGCTGGCCTCGCCGGAGGCGTTGCCGCCGGTGGCGGTGTTGATCACGCGCGCGCGGTTGACGTATTCGCCCTCGGACACGCCGGCACCGACAATCAGCAGCAGCTTGATGGTGTGCTGGGTGTCCGCCGCCAGCTGCAGATTGCCCCAACTGATCTCGCGCCCGTTCTGCACCGGTTCGAGCGCCACGCCATCGTACTGGGCCGATCCCCGCACATATTTGAACCCGGGCGGCAGGCTGTCGATGACCGTCAGGTACGGCAGCGTCGCGGTTAGGGTGTTGCGCAGCGTGATGGTGTACGGCACCAACTGGCCGCGCGTGACATTCACCAGCGGCGAGGTCTTGGTGATGGTAATGGCGTTGTCCAGCTTCGGATCAACCGGGACATGGTTGTTGAACAACTGGCTTTGTCCCGGAATGCTGCCGTTGGCGAGGGTGACTTTCAGGTAGTACACCGTGCCGGGCGATTGCGCCGGGACACTGGCCGCGGGCGCGAACTCGGAGGCCTGCGCCTCGCAGTAGCCGGCGGGCGAGGGCAGCGCGTCGGCCGGACAGGACGGTACGGAGTACGGCGCCGTCAGCGCGCTGCTGGCCGGCGGAATGACGCCCGAGAGTCCGGTCATGTAGCTGGCCGCCGCCGGCGTCGCCTGGATGAGGTAGTCCGCGCCGGACGGGCAGGACGGGTCGCTGAAATTCAGATCGAACTTGTAATAACCCGGCGCCAGCGTCACCTGCCCCTGCTGGGCAGAATCATCGAAGCAACTGGCGGGCAACGATGTCTGGGTCGCGGCCCGCAGCATCACCAGGGTAGTGCCGGGCACCGGGCCGCGCAGGATGGAGTTGTAGACCACGCCATCCGGATCGATCGGCAGGTTGAGGTTCTGCAGATTGCTGCCGGACGCCACGACGATGGCGGAAATGCGCTGCAGGTTATTGGTGAACACCGAATCCGCCAGACCCAGCAGTGCGGTGGTGGCGCCGGCCGCCGGTGCACGGAAGCGGATTTCGTATTGATTGGCGGTGCCGAAATTAGGCGCCAGGCCGCTGACCGTGAACAGGCCGTTGGCGTCGGTGAGCGCGCTGCCGAGCAACGAGCCGTTGGCGTACACCTGCACGCTCCAGCCGGCGAGCTTCAGTTCGGTGCCGTCGAAGAGGTTGTCGAAATCGGCGTCGTGCCAGGCGCGACCGTTGAGGATGCCGCTGCCGGGAATGCCGCCGATATCCACCGAGGCGCTGGCCGAGGCGTTCTGGCTCGGCGTGTTCCAGCTCACCTGCGCGGTGTTGGTGATGGTGGTGCCGATCGAGCCGGAGACAATATTGACGCGGAACCGCAACAGCGCGGTGGCGCCCGCCGCCAGGTTGCCGTAGGCCGTGGCGTAATCGGCCGTGATGGTCGCGCCCACGACGCTGATGCCGCTGGTGGCGCCATTGAGGGTCGCCGAAGCCGCCACGTAAGTCAGTTGCGCCGGCAAGGTGTCGGTGATGACCACATTGGTGGCCGCGACCGTGCTGATGTTGGTGACGCTGACGGTGTATTCCAGTTGCTTGCCGACCTCGGCCGCGCCGCCACCGACCACCGCGACCTGCTTGTTGATGACGAGCGCCTGGGCGTTGCCGACCACGATCAGGGTCGGCTGGTAGCCGTTGGCCGGGACGCCATCGGCATCGGTCAGTTGCGGCAACAGCTCGGCGCTGCTGATCGTGCCTTGGTTGCTGATGATGGTACCGGTCGGCACGCCGCCATTGACCCGCACATCGAAGATCAGCGTGGCCGTGCCGCCGGCCGACAGCGTGCCGGCACCGGCGCCCGGCAACGGTGGTGTCAGGTTGGAGGAGCTGACCGGCACACCGGCAATGAGCGGCGACACACCGCCGTCCGGCTGTCCGACCGGCAGGCCGTTCAACTGCACCGTGTTGGCCATGTAGGTGGTGTTGGCCGGCACGGCGTCGGTGAACACCGCCCCGGTGGCCGGAATCGCGCCGGAGTTGGTAATGGTGATGGTGTAGCGCAGCACGTCGCCCGGATCGACAATGCCCGGCGAGCCGTTGTCGGTCTGGATATGCACGATCTTCTGCGCGTACAGCAGCGGCAGGTTGCCGACCACATCGCGGGTCGGATCGTTGGCCACCGGCGTGGCCGGGTCATCCGACGGCTGCTCCGGCACCGGTCCGCCGGAACCGGAGCCGTTGACGAAGCCCTGATTCGAAATCACCGTGCCATTCAGGACACTGGCATTGATCACCACGTCGAAGGTGACGGTCGCGACATTGCCGGTAGTCGCCGTCGCGTCGGCACGCATGACCCCCGGAGTGGTATTTTCCGGGGCGTAAATCAGGAAACCGTTCTGCAACGCCGACGTGCCGGCCACCGGATCGGCGACCGCCGATCCGTTCAGGGTGGTGCTGCTGGCGACATAGGTGGTGTTGGCCGGGATCTGGTCGCGCAGGCTCACGCCGGTGGCATTCTCGGTGCCGATGTTCTTGACGGTAATGGTGTAGCGCAGGGTTTCACCGGCGTTCAGCACCACCGGATCGCCGGTCAGGTCCTGCGAGGTTTTCTGGACACGGAATGCCGGCGCCGAGGTAATGCGCACCGAGGTCGGATCCTCGTCGCCGAGGATGGCCGGATTCTCCGCGCCGTTCAGGATCGGGTCGTCGCTGTTCGCCAGCAGCACACCGGCCACGGTCATCTGCGTCTGGTCCGGCACCACCGTGGCGTTGACAATGACCGGCGCCAGACGCGCTTCAAACACAATCGTCACGGTATCGGCGCCACCGGCGGCCGCGACACTCAGGTTGCGCACATCCACCAGGCCGGTGCCCCGGGTGCCGCCGGTGGCGCTGGTATTGCTGCTGTCGGCACCGACCGGCACCGAGGTCAACGCCAGGCTGCCGGGCACGAACATCGCCGCGGCATTCAGCCGGTCCAGCTCGTCGGTCAGCACGAAGTTCGCCAGCGGCGTAGTGCTGATGTTCTGCACGCGCAGGGTGTAGCGCAGTACATCGCCCGGGGTCGCGGACAGCAGCGCGGGCGAGGCCGGCTGCGACTGGCCGGTGGTCACATTGAACACGGTCTTCTCGAAGCGCAGCAGCGGCCGGGTGCCGATGACGGTGGCGGTCACCGGCCCGACGCAGTAGTCGTTCGGCGCGGTGATAACCGGACAGCCGGCGCCGGTACGCTCGTACGCATTGACATCGTTGAGCGAGGTCCAGTCGGCCAGCACGCCGTTTTCGATCAGACCGCCTGGATCGACGATCACCTGGACGCTCGTGCGATAGGTCAGGATCAATGTCTGACCGGTCGGAACGTCGAGACTGCCGTCGCCATTGCCCCGGCCCCACACCAGCGGGCCGGCCGGCGCGCCGGCCGGGGTCGCGACAAACCCGGCGACCGGCACGCCGTTGATGGTGGCAGTCGGCGTGAAGCCGGAATTCAGCACCACCCCGGCCGGCAGCGTATCGACCACATTCACGTCGAAGGCCGTCGCGGTGCCGGCGTTGGTGGCGGTGACGCGGTATTCGATGATGTCGCCGGCCACCGGCGGATTGCCCGGTGATGTGACGTTCGACAGGGTCTTGGCCAGCGTCAGCCGCGGCTCGACCACGGTCACGATCGGCGCCGCGGCCGTAATCGTCTGCGGGGCGCCGGTCTCGCCGTGGGTGTAACCCACGGCGATGGTGTTCTGCAGCGTGTCGCCGGCATCCGTCACCAGGTCATTGTTCACGCGGGCGTAGTAGCTGATGCGAATCGCCGGGCTAATGGCGCTGGTGGCGCTGTCGTTCTCCGAGGTCGTGACCACCGTGCCGATATTCCAGACCGCGCTGCCGCTGGTGTTGTCGGCCGGGAACGCCACGAACGCGGCCTCGGACGGGGCCTGGGCGTTGATGGTCGCGATGCCGACGAAGCTGTAAGTGATGTCGTAAGCGGCGTTGTTCGCCAGCACGTAGCTGATGCCACTGGCCGCCAGATTGTCGCTGACCGTCACGTTGTTGCTGACGCCCTCCGGCAGGCGAATTTCGATCTGGAAGTTCTTGTACGCGCCGATGGTGGGAACCGTGGCCGGCGCGAGATCGGTCTTGGTGGTGGTCAACGCCGGCACCGTGGCGGACGCGGTCGCCGTGGTTTCATGGTCGTTGATCGGATGGCCGGCATTCGGCAGCGCGCCGTTGCGCAGGCCGGTGTCGCTGCCGTCGGCGCCGATCAGGCCGGTGCTGTTGAGGGCGGTGCTTTGGCCGGGCAGCGAGGTCCAGCTCGCCTGGATGGTGTTGTCGAGAATCTCCTGCGGCTGCACCGCGGTGCCGACCCGCACCTGGAAAGTGAAACTGATGCTCGCGCCCGGCGCGATGGCGAACTTCGGATTCGCGGCATTCCAGCGAAAGATCGGCCGGTTCGCGCCCAATGTGGTGTCAACGACATCCGGCGGATCAAGGCCGCTGACATTGCCGAGATAGCTGAGGTTGGCGACCGCCGCCAGATCGTCGAGCACCCGCAGGTTATAAGCCGTGGCGCTGCCGGTATTGGTGGCGGTGACGGTTACTGTCAGCACGTCGCTGGCATCGGCGTTGGCAACCGAAAACGCCTTGGTCAGGGCAATGGTCGGCTCGCGCACCGCGATCGCGAATTCGCCGAAGGTCAGCGTCACCGTGCTGCTGCTCTGGTCGACGTAACGCGCGGTGACACTGGTCGAGGCCCCGCCGTTGCGGATCACGCCGCCGTTGTTGTTGCCGGCGCTGTTCTCGACCCGGGCGATGAAGCGGATTGCGAGGTCATAGCGGTTGTTGATCGTGCCCTGGGTGACGCGCTGATCGCCGAAGTTCCACTCCACCAGGTTGTTGGTGCAGGTCGGCGTGATAATGCCGCCCGGAACAAAACCGGCGGCCGAATACGGCGCGGCACCGAGATTGATGGCCGGCGCCTCGGTGCAGCGGATGCCGGCCGGCAGTTCGTCGCGGATCACGAAGTTGCGCAGCAGCGCCACCGGCAAGGACGTGACCAACTGGTATTCCACTTCCTCGCCGATCGACACCGACTGCGGGGTGGCGCCGGAAATCGTGGTGCTCGACAAGCGCGTGATCGACTTCGGCTGGGTCAGCACCGGGATGACTTCCACCGTCGCGGTGGCGGCTGCCGAGGCATAGACGCGCGCGCCGCCCTTGTCGCTGTTGGGTTTCTGCGGCGCGCTCTGGTTGCCGAAGGCACCTTCGAGACTGTCGTAGGTCGCCGACACGCTGTTGGTGAACTGCTGGCGCGGGGCGGCGTCGTCGTCGAAGTTGACGCGGTAATAGAAAGTCACCGACTGGCCGGCGTTGATGCGTAGCAGCGCGTTGCTGTGGGTGTACGAAAACCCGAGCCTCGCCGGCGTGGCGTTCTTGACGGTGTTGTCGCTGATCGTGCCCTCGCCGTTGGTGTCGGCGGCATCGATCAGCCCGTCGCCGTCGTTGTCGAGGCCGTCGCTCGCGAACGGCAGCACGTAGGCCAGATCGCTGGCGTCGAGGATGTCGGTGGCCGTGACATCGTAGGCTGGTGCACGCGCCACCCCGCTGCTGCTGGCCTCGTTGGTGAGCGTGACCCGATAGATGTAGGAATTGCGCGCATCGCCATCATTGGCCAGCGGCACGAAGTTGCTGCACGCCGTGCCCGCGCCATACAGCGCCTCGTTGCACACCGCCTTGCTGACCAGGATCCGCGGCTCGGTGACGGTCAGGCTGACGCGGCGCACCGCCTCGCGCGGATAGCCGACCGTTGTGACGCCGAGGTTGTACACCTCATCCAGACCGGTGGTGGCGTTGCGAAACACGGCCTGGAAAGTCGAGACCAGGATATTGGTGCTGAGGGCCGCGTGCTGGTTGGGCGCGGCCACGGTGTCGATCGGGTCGTTCAGCAGCCGCGACGTCATGTCAACCCGGAACCATTTGTCTTTTGCAAGGATGCGGGCATAGGCCGGGTAGTCGTTGAATGTCCAATTGATCCAGCCCTCATCCAGTGGCGTCAGTGTTACGGGGTTCAGGCTGATGCCGACAATCTCGGCCGAGCTCGTGAGATGCGGATCGGTGGACGAGATATAGCCCTGTCCGTCCGGCAGTTGGTCGACCACCTGGATGTCCTGCACCGCGATATAGGTAAAGCCCGGTGTCTGGAACCCGAACCAGCCGCCGGTGTCGATGTGGAAGCTGCACTGCTCGCCGATCTGCGTCAGGACATCCGGCAGGGCCGGCAAGGGTGTGTTGTTCTCCGTGCAGTAACCGAGCTGGCTCTTGAGCAGGTTGAAGCCGATGACGCGCGCGCGGATGCCGTCCAGCGAATAGTTGTTGGCGCGGTCGGTGATCCCGTCGGCGCGCGCCACCGGCGTCGGGAACCACAATGGCGTGCCATTGCTCAGGGTGATCTCGCCGATGACATCGGCGCGGAAGGACAGGTCGTCATCCACACCGACGGCGGTGTTCTTGATCACCTCGAAGGCGTAAAGCACGGTGGCGCCGGGGGCGACCACGTCCTGCGCGCAGCGATACACCGAGGCCGTGGCCGGGATCGGCACCGGCAGGCGCCAAGGCGGCAGCGGCGGCGGATTACTGGTCACGGCGCATCCGCCCGGCACCGTGACCACCGACATGGACTGGCCGAAGCTGACATAGACGCTGAAATCGCGCGCGTCATGCCCGCCGCGGTTGGCCAGCGACACCGTCAGCGGCAGACGCTGGGCCGGATCGTTGGTCAGAATGAAAATCAGCTCGCCGCCGACGATGTCGATGTCCAGGTCTTCCGGATTGGCCGCGAAGGCGCCCGACCGCGGGTTGGTACTCGGGTGCTGGATGACGCCCGGGCTGCAGAACTCCTCGAAATCGGTGTAGACCTGATTGGTCACTGACGTGACAGGGGCCGGATCGGTGCCGGCCGGGTCGCTGTTCGGCGCCTCTTCGCGCACGTCCAGATTCGCCACCCGGTCGTAGCTCTGCGGCCGGATCAGGACGATGCGGAAGGTCACGGTCAGCACGTCGCCATGCCGCATCAGGTTGAGCTGGTCCGCGTAGAGTGGGTGAACGGTGCTGCTGTACAGAGTGAACTCCGGCGCGGTGTTCGCCAGGGGCAGTGCCGGGTCAACGGTGACGAGCGGGAAAGTGCCGGCCACCGGGTTGGTCCAGGTGATGCGATCGGTCATGCCCGCATAGTCGCCGTAGGCGGCATCCATGCTCACCGTCGGCGTGAAGGTCGGATCGACCACGTAGTCCACCGGCAGCACGTCGCGCAGCTTGATGTTCTTGACGGTACCGCCGGTGTTGTTGGTAATGGTAATCCGCACCCTGCCCTTGCTGCCCACCGGCTGGCCGGTGTTGGTGCCGGTCACGGATTGCGCGACGGTCAGGCCACCGGTCGCGGCCAGCGAACTCAGCGTGGTCGTGGCCGTGCCGGCGCCGGCGCCGGTCGAGGTCTGGGTGATGCCGCCGTCCGGGGCATCGACCTCGCAGCCCCATTCCACGCCGGACACGGTGTTGGTGGTGTTGGCATTGCAGGAGGTGGTGATCTTGCCGACCAGGTAGACGTAGGCGCTGCCGTTGTTGGCCGGCACGTCGACATAGGCGCCCGGTTCGTCGTTGCCGGGATTGCCGAACGGATCGTCAACCAGAAAGTTGTTGATGGTGTTGGTGGCGGCGACACAACCCGTGCCGCCCGGGTCCACGCCGTCGTTGTTCGCTACGCTGGTGGCGGCGGCCTCGGTGGGACAGGCGTAGCTGATCGTGAAATTTCCATTCGTCATGAGATCGTTGAACTTCAGATCCTGCATGGCGGCCAGGCCGCTGTTGCGCACCTCGATGCGCCAGATCACGTCGTCGTGGATGTTGCCGTAGACGGTGGTCGAGTAACTGCCCGATCCTTGCGCGGCATCGACGTTGCGTCCGCGCTTCAACACCTGCGGGATCGGCTCGCGCAGCGGCAAGGTATCCAGCGCCGTGCTCTGCGGGGAATCGGTGCAGGCCGAATCGGTGTTGAATGTGACACTCGCCTGGATGCCGCGGTTGGCGCTGATCAGCCCCTCCTGGCTCAGCCCGCCGGCGCGCGTCACGGCAACCACGATGGTGACGGTGTCGCCGTCGTTTCCGATGCCCGGGCTGGAGGCCAGGCTGCCGAGCGCCGGAATCTCGGCCGCGGTCCAGGTCAGCAGCGAGCCGTTGGGGCCGCCGATGGCGGGGGCGGTGCCGATTTGCAACGGACCGCCGTTGACGCTGTAGCGGATTGGATTCGGCGCGGCCGACTCGTAGGTCAACCCGGAACTGCCCAGGTTCTCGGTGACCGTCAGGCCGGTCATGGTCGCTCCGGTATAGGGATTGGCGACGACGATGGTGACGTAGCCGTAGCCGCACAACTCGCACCAACTGTTGCTGGTGCTGACGCTGGCGGTCAGGTCATGCTCGATGAACGGCGCGGCGCTGGGCTTGATGTCGCACGGTAGCGCCAGCGCGGCGTCGAGCGGCAGCAACACGCCGAGCAGGGCGATGCCGGCAAACAGAAGTCTGGCTGCCCGGGGCGCGCCTGTGAACATATGCTGAATCAAGATTTTTTGATTTCGGGCTGAATACTGGGCAACACACCAACTATAGTTGTCCGTAGCCCGGCATTTAACGTAACACCATGACCAATCAGCGGTTCTTTGACGACACTGAGCGATTAGTCGCCACTGGTCTGTCGATTAATACAGCCTGTCGATTGCATCACGATACGGCTGCCAACCGTCCCGATCAGTGGTCAGAGTCGTTGACAGGCCGCCGTGGTTCGATACGCTCAAATGATGCATTCATCATTCGCCGTCGCGCGGTGCCCGCCCACCCACAGGAGTCGTAGCGTGTTCAGATTTTTTATTTCCACCGGCATACCTGTTTTGCTCTGGACACTCAGCGCCCCGGCCTGGGCCGCGGAAGTCTCCCGCGAACAGATCAAGGGCCTGGACGAACAGGTTCAGGAGATCAAGTCGGATGCCCTCGGCATCGCCGCCGACCTCAACCGGCTGGAAGAGAAGCTGCTCTACCCGTCCAATTCGCAGCTGGCGGTATTTGTGTCGTTCGCGCCCGGCGCCAAATTCCGGCTGGATGCCGTCGAGATCCAGATCGACGGCAAGGCCGTTGCCCACTATCTGTACGCCCTCAAGGAACTTGAGGCCCTGCAGCGCGGCGGCGTGCAGCGCATCTATACCGGCAACGTCCGCAACGGCGAACACAACCTGCAGGTCAGCGTCATCGGCAAATCGGCGGGCGGCGCCGACTATCGCCACAGCGCCAGTTTCAAGGTCACCAAGGACGTGGCGCCCAAGCTGGTCGGCGTCACCCTGGCGGCGCCCGGCTCGGCGAACCAGGGCATCTCCCTCAAAGACTGGTAGTCCATGCTTCGTCTACCCCGGAACCTCGGCCGAAGGCCGATACCTCCTCTCCTTCTCC
>CAYHES010000014.1:0-10437 GCA_964355495.1 uncultured Acidiferrobacterales bacterium | reverse complement strand
CTTCGGGAGAAGGTGGCCCGAAGGGCCGGATGAGGGAAGAGACCGCCCGGTTCCAGGGCACAAATCGTGGCCATGCGTCTTGGCCGGGCGGTCTACCCCGGAACCTCGGCCGAAGGCCGATACCTCCTCTCCTTCTCCCTTCGGGAGAAGGTGGCCCGAAGGGCCGGATGAGGGAAGAGACCGCCCGGTTCCATGGCACAAATCGCGGCCATGCGTCTTGGCCGGGCGGTCTCTCCCTGTTGCTGTGTGGACTGCTGGCAGCATCAACGTGCCTTGCCGCCAAACCGCCGGTGCGCGCCGCGCTGCGCGACCTGTACTTCGGCGAAGGCCTGTACCAGGCCTACCAGGGCGACTACTTCGATGCCATTGCCCGGCTGGACACCGAACTGGGCCAGTACTACGGCCTCGACGAACCCGGACTCGATACCCTGCACTATCATGTCAACCAGGCCGAGTTCTCGGTCGGCGACTTCGAGCTGAACTACCGGATGCATCGGCGCGCCGGGCGAGCCATGAAGGCAGTGCTGGAAGGCAACGTTCAGCCAGCAGTGCGCAATGAAGCCGCCTACCGCCTGGCGCGCATCCACTTCCAGAAAGACCAGCCGCGCGACGCCCTGACCGCGCTGGAGCGCATCCACGGCAAAGTGCCCGAGGCGATCCGTGACGACCTGAGCTTCCTGCGCGGCAATGTGTACCTGGAGGTCGGCCGCTTCAGCGATGCCGCGCGGATATTCAGGGATCTCCAGGGCACCAAGGGCTTCGAGGGCTTTGCCAGTTTCAACCTCGGCATCGCCGAGTTGCGCGGCGGGCAGGAGCAGGACGGGCTGCTCAGTCTGGCCCGCGCCGGCCAGACTGGTGGCGCCGATGCGGCGGCGCTGGCCATCAAGGACAAGGCCAACCTGGTGCTCGGCAGCCGGCTGCTGGAAGCCAAACAGCCGGAGCTGGCCAAGCAGCATCTTGATCGCGTGCGCCTCAAGGGGCCGTTCTCGGCGCAGTCGCTGCTGGCCTCGGGCTGGGCGGACGCCGCGCTGGAACGCTACGAACGCGCGCTGGTGCCGTGGTCGATTCTGGCCAAGCGCAATGTCACCGACAAGGCCGTGCAGGAGGCATTGCTGGCCGTGCCACATGCCTACGGGAAGCTCAATATTCACGGCAAGGCCGCGCTCGGCTACGGCCGCGCCCTCGAGGCCTTCGGCCAGGAAATCGACAAGCTGAGCGCTTCGGCCAAGAGCATTCGCGAAGGAAAATTTCTGGAGGCGCTGGTCCGTGAAGAATTGAAACAGGACCAGGACTGGGTGATCAAACTACGCTCGCTGCCGGACAGCCCCGAGACCTATTACCTGATGGAGCTGATGGCATCGCACGATTTCCAGGAATCGCTGAAGAACTATCTCGACCTGGAAGCGTTGCGCAAGAAGCTCGACTCGTGGGAGGCGAATATCGATGCCTGGGAGGAAATCATCACCCGGCGCCGCGCCTATTATCAGCCGCTGCTGCCTGACATCGACCGGCAGTTCCGGAGGCTCGATTCGCAGATGCGGTTGCGCCTCGAACAGCGCGACCGGCTGGACAAGCGCATCAAGGCGATGCTGGTGGCGCCGCGGCCGGATTTCCTGGCCAGCGCCGAGGAGCGGGTGATGCGCAGCCAGCTCGATGCCATCGAGAAGCGCGCCACAAACCGCGGCGGCAAAATCGACCCGGCCATCCAGGAGCGCCTGCAGCGCCTGCGCGGCGTGCTGGCGTTTCGCATCCACACCGGATACGACCAGCGCCTGACCGACGCCTACAAACACCTGCAAGCGCTGAACGCGGTGATCGCGGCGCTGAAGCAGCAATACGGTTCGTTCGTCCACACCCGCCAGGCCGCGTCGCAGAGCTATGAAGGATACGCCGCCACCCTCAGCCGCCTGCGCGCCCGCATTCTCGAGGCCCGCGAGAAATCCCGGACGCTGATGGCACGCCAAGGCCACCTGCTCGAGCAGATGGCGCTGCATGAACTGGAGCAGCGCATCACGCGACTCGAGGAATACCAGGTCAAGGCGCGCTTCGCCATGGCGGACAGCTACGACCGGGCGGTCAAGGCCCAGGAAGCCGGGGCGAAATGACCTGCCTGCGCGTTGTTGTGGCACTGCTCCTGCCCGCCTGGCTCGCGTCCTGCGCACTGAGCAGCGAGCGCGATACCCTGGCCGATCTGCGCGATGTGCGCATCGAAATCAAGGAAGAGCGCATCGACGGCGGCATCGAAAAGGCCATCCAGAGCTATCGGCGCTTCCTGGAAGAAACCCCGGAATCGCGCCTGACACCCGAGGCTATCCGTCGCCTGGCGGACCTGAAAATCCAGAAGGAATACGGCGCCGCCGAAGGCGCTGTCAAACCGGAGTCACCGTCCACCAAAAAGCTGGACAAGCCGAAAGGCTTCGATGCCGCCGCCAGCCAGCCGCGAGCCAAGCCAGGCCGCCCGGAAAAACCGGCCGGCCGCGGCAAATCCGAATCGGATTCGGCATTCGAGAAGCGCGCCACCACCGGCCAGAAGATCCCGTCGGCCGCCGGCAAGGCGCCCGTGGCCGCGCCGGATGGCTCGGCCAGCGACCTGCAGAACACCAACGCCCAGGAGGCGATCGAGCTGTACAAGAAACTGCTGGCGAAATACCCGCACTACGATCGCAACGACCAGGTGCTGTACAACATGTCGCGCGCCCACGAGGAGCTGGGCCGGGTCGAGGAAGCGATGGCCGTCATGACGCGCATCGTCAAGGAGTATCCGCGCTCGAAGTATCTCGACGAGGTGCAGTTCCGGCGTGGCGAGTATTTCTTCACCCGCAAGAAATACATCGATGCCGAAGAGGCCTACCAGTTCATCGTCGATCTCGGGCCGGTCTCCACCTATTATGAAATTGCCCTGTACAAGCTCGGCTGGTCGCTCTACAAGCAGGAGCTGTATGACGAGGCGCTGGCCCGGTTTGCCGGCGTGCTGGACTACCGGGTCACGACCGGCTACGACTTCGACAAGGGCGGCAGCGACATCGAGCGCAAGCGCGTCGACGACACCTTCCGTGTCATCAGCCTGGCCTTCTCCGGCACCGGCGGGCCGAACACCGTGGTGGACTTTTTCAGCAAGCACGGCAAGCGCCCTTATGAGGTAAATATCTACAGCAACCTCGGCGACCACTATCTGGAGAAGCGCCGTTACGCGGACGCGGCCGCGTCCTACCAGACGTTCGTCAAGCGCAATCCATTTCACAAGATCGCCCCGGATTTCGACATGCGGGTGATCGAGATCTACAAGAAGAGCGCATTCCCCAAGCTGGTCATCGACGCCAGCAAGGCGTTTGCGACCCGCTACGGGCTGAAGTCGGAATACTGGAAGCACTTCGACATCAAGGCCCATCCGCAGGTGATCGGCCATCTCAAGCAGAATCTGCGCGAGCTGGCGAACTACTACCACTCGCTCTACCAGAACAAGGAATTCGCCAAGACCCGCGACGAGAATTTTCGCGACGCCCAGTTGTGGTACCGCCAGTTCCTCGAGTCCTTCCCGCGCGACCCGGAATCGCCGGCCATCAACTACCAACTGGCGGAGCTGCTGCTGGAGCACAAGGCGTTCGACGCGGCGGCGGCGGAATACGAACGTACTGCCTATACGTACGCGGCCCACGACAAGGCCCCGGCCGCCGGCTATGCCGCCGTCTACGCGCACCGGGAAAGCGCCAAGATCGCCGCACCGGCCGGCCGCGACCGGATCCGGCGCGAGGTCATTCGCAGCTCGCTGAAGTTTGTCGACACCTTCCCCAAACACGACAAGGCCACCATCGTGCTGGGCGCGGCCGCCGATGACTTGTACGAAATGAAGGACTACGCGCCGGCCCTGACCGTGGCCCAGCGCCTGCTCACGCAATACCCGGCCGCCGAGGCCGCGCTGCGGCGCTCGGCCTGGATCGTGGTGGCGCACGCATCGTTCGACCTGCAGAAGTACCCGGACGCCGAGGCCGGCTACAACCAGGTGCTGCAACTGACCGCCAGGGATGACAAGACCACCGAGGCCATCACCGACAATCTGGCCGCGTCGATCTACAAACAGGGCGAGCAAGCCGCCAAGCTCGAAGACTACAAGGCCGCCGCGCGGCACTTCCTGCGCATCGCCCAGGCGGCGCCGAATTCGAAAATCCGGCCGACCGCGGAATACGACGCCGCCTCGGCGCTCATCAAGCTGAAGGACTGGGACAAGGCCGTGGAGGTGTTGCAGGCGTTCCGCAAGAACCACCCGGCACACGAGCTCCAGCCCGAGGTCACCAAGAAAATCGCCTATGCCTACCGCGAGGCCGGCAAGCTGGCGGTGGCGGCGGCCGAGTACGAGCGTATCGAGAAAGAATCGAAAGACGACGAGGTGCGGCGCGGCGCACTGCTGGTTGCCGCCGACCTGTACGAGCAGACCCAGGACAGCAACCGTGCCCTGGACGTCTACCGCCGCTACGTGGCCGCCTTCCCGAAGCCACTGGAGCTGGCGCTGGAATCGCGTCACAAGATTGCCGGTATCTACAAGACCCGCCACGACAGCAAGGCCTACTTCGGCGAGCTGCAACAGATCATGGACATGGATGCCCGTGCCGGACGCGATCGATCGGATCGTACCCGCTTCCTCGGCGCCAATGCCGCGCTCGGGTTGACCGAACCGCTCTACGAGCAGCTCACCGCCATCAAGCTGGTCAAGCCGTTTGACAAGAACCTGGTCAAGAAGAAGGCCGCCATGAAGGCCGCCACCGATGGCTTCGGCAAGCTGGTGAAATACGAGGTTGGCGATGTCACCGCCGCGGCGACCTATTACCTGGCCGAGATCTATTACCACTTCAGCCGGGCGCTGACCGAGTCCGAGCGGCCGGACAAGTTGAGCGCCGCGGAACTGGAGCAGTACGAACTGGCGATCGAAGAGCAGGCCTTCCCGTTCGAGGAAAAGGCGATCGCCACGCACCAGAAAAATATCGAGCTGTTGTCGGTCGGCGTGGGCAGCCTGTGGATCGAGAGGAGTCTCGACAAGCTGGCGAAGCTGGTGCCGGCGCGTTATGCCAAACCGGAAGAGCGCACCGGCTATATCAGTTCGATCGGGCCGTTCCGGCCGGATTACATCACCCGCAGAGCCCGGCCATAACTGTGTCCGCCGCGCGTGTCTGGCGGTGCCGGCTGTGCCCGGGTATCGGAGGCGGACGGCGGACTGCAAATTCAGACCAGCGGCCGGAATGGCCGCCGAAACCATATTGACTGTCAGCGTGGATGACATTTACTCAGAGTATGCGGGACTGCCGGCCCGCATACCGGCGCATACCGGCGCATGCCGGAACACACGGCACAACCACCACGCCGGCCTGAACTATGCGCAGCCCCTGCACCCGGATCTGCTGGCAGCCGCTACACACGCTGTTCGCCGCGGCGCTGGCACTGGCCGTGGCAGGATGTGCCACCGGTCAGCCGAAAGCCGAAGTTCGTCCAGAGGGCGAGGCCGCGGCTGGCGCTGGCCTGGGAGAAAATGCCAAGATTGACGCCGAGACGCGCGCCGACTTTGATGCGGCGCTCGATCTCCTGAAATCGGAGAAATACGACAGAGGCATGGAACTGCTCACCCGGGTCATCCAGCGCACGCCACGCAGCACCGCGCCCTACATCAACTTGGCGATTGCCCAGCAGAACACCGGCAAGCTCGACGCGGCGGAAGAAAATCTGAAAAAGGCCCTGGCGATCGACCCGGACCACCCGGTGGCGAACAACGAATACGCGATCGTCCAGCGTCGCACCGGCCGGTTCGCCGAGGCCCGCAAAACCTACGAGAAAATACTCAACAAGTACCCGGCGTTCATTCCGGCCCGAAAAAACCTGGCTATACTTTGCGATCTGTACATGAAAGATATCGACTGTGCGCTGAAGAATTACCAGATGGTCAGCGCTGCATCGCCCGGCGACAAGGCGGTGCAAACCTGGATCACGGATGTGAAAACCCGGTCGGGACGCTAGTGCCCCGTCAAATGAGTTTTTCCGCATGCTCCAATGCGCGATGCAGAACAAGGAGTCCCTTCTCCCTCCGGGAGAAGGACAGGATGAGGGGATAATTAATTAATGGGAAATTGTATGATCCCCTCACCCCAACCCTCTCCCTGCGGGAGAGGGGGCCCTACAGAAAGTATCCGGAAAAACCTGTTTGACGAAGTACTGGCCGTCTGCGGGTCCGGCGATCCAGACAGATCGATCCCGCGCCACGCCGCGTCCGCCAACGACTACCCGACCGATCCCGAAATGCAACCCAACGCGCCGGAGCCGGTGCATGGAGGCCCGATGTCCCGAACACTTGTTTTCAGCCTGACGCTCCTCCTGCTGCTGCTGCCGGCGGTGTTGCCGGCGCAGGACAAGAAACGCGACCCCGCGAGCGGCTCCGAGGCCAAGGCCGTGTCCGGCATTTCGATCGTCGGCAACAACGAGGCGCCCAAATCCCTGTACATCGTGCCGTGGCAGGGATCGGAACTGGGTGGCGATGCCGGCCTGACCCCGGGCCTGCTGGATGCGCGCTTGGCACCGGTCGACAAGGAGGTGTTCATGCGCGCGATCCACTACCACGAGCTGCGCAGTCCTCAATAACCATGCACCGCGCCCGGTCGGCGGGCAAACCCGATACTGCAACAACGAGGAATGAAACATGGACTTTCTTAATACTATCGTGAGCTTTATCCGCGACGGCGGGGCGTGGATGTACCCGATCCTGCTGATCGGGGCCGTCGGTGGCGCCATCTCCATCGAGCGCTACCTGACGCTGAGTCGCATCGGCCAGGCCAACCGCAAGATGTGGGATCAACTGCATCCGGTTCTGGTCGCGCGCGAGTTTGACAAGGCCCGCGCCATGACCGTGGACGACAAGTCGACCATCGGCGAACTGCTCAATCTCGGCCTGGAACGCCAGGGGGCGGTGCGGCGCCGCGATGACATCGAGATCGCCATGGAGGAAGGCATGATGGAAATCATGCCGCAACTGGAGAAGCGCACCGGCTTCATCGCCCTGTTTGCCAACATCGCGACCCTGCTGGGACTGCTGGGCACCATCGTCGGCCTGATCCAGGCCTTCAACGCGGTGGCCCACGCCAACCCGGCGGAAAAGGCCGATCTGCTGTCGGGCAGCATCTCGGTCGCCATGAACACCACCGCGCTGGGACTGATCGTGGCGGTGCCGCTGCTGCTGGCCCATGCCTATCTCAATTCCAGGGCCGGGGAGATTATCGACAGCCTGGAAATGGCCTCGGTGAAAACCCTCAACATCATCATGTCCGCGTCGCAACCGCGCCCGAACGCCTGACCGGCCATGTCCAGACCGAATCGCCGCAAGCGCAAGGAAGAAGCGGCGGAACTGAACATCACCACCTTCCTGAACCTGATGGTGGTGCTGATTCCGTTCCTGCTCGTGACCGCGGTTTTTTCGCGCATCACCATCCTGGAGCTGGACCTGCCGACCGCCGCCGGCGCGGCCGCCTCCAGCAAGCCCGCCGTCACCGTCGAGGTGATGATCCGCAAGACCAAACTGGAAGTGGGCGACGGCCGCAAGGTGCTGGTGACCATTCCCAAGACCGGATCGCACTACGACCTGCGCAAGCTGTCCGAGGCGCTGCTGACGATCAAGAAGTCGCACGGCGACAAGGAGGATGCCACCATCCTGGTCGAGCCGGACATCGAATACGATGACGTGATCCACGTGATGGACGCGGTGCGACTGATCGAGATCAAGCAACCGGACAGTGAACTGGCCCAGAAGATCAGCCTGTTTCCGGCCATTTCAATCGGTGACGCGCCATGAAGACCAATCGCCGCATCAAGCGCATGGCGCGCGCCAAGAAGAACAAGACCGACCTGAACCTGACGTCGCTGATGGACGTGTTCACCATCCTGGTGTTCTTTCTGCTGGTGAACCAGTCCGCGGTCGAGGTACTCGAACCACCCAAGGAGATCAAGCTGCCCGATTCGGTGGTCGAGGCCAAACCCCGGCAGACCCTGGTCATCATGGTCAGCGAACAGATGATCCTGGTACAGGGTGAGCCCACGATGTCGGTGGCCGACATCCTGGCGACGAAGGATGAGATCATCCGTCCGGTGTTGGAACGCCTGAGCCAGATCCGGCAGACGACGATCGGCCTCAACACCGAAGCGGTGGCCAAGACCAATGAAGTCGTGATCCTGGCCCACAAGACCATTCCGTTCAAGATACTGAAGAAACTCATGTCCACCTGCACGGTCTCCGGATACTCCAAGATCTCGCTGGCCGTGATCCAGAAGGGCTCGCAAAGCTAGCGCCACAGGGATCATCGTGACTCCGTCACCACAGAAGACTCTACAGACGCAGGTCCGGGAGACCGAGAAAAAGATCTCGGGCTTCGAGAAGGAATTGCGTGCCGTCGAGGATGCACTGCGGGAGATGTCCGAACAGGGCCAGCAGCTCCTGTTGCTGGGCCAGGTCTGCGAGTCCCTGGACAAACTCGACGCGATGGGCGCCGGCACCCTGTTCTGGGGAAAGAAACCCGAGGTTGCCGATGTCCCGGCACACATGCGCCGGGTCCGTGCCCTCGCTTCCGCGCACCAGGAAAAACTTGCCGCCGCCGAGTCGCGGCGCAAGGTGCTCCAGGACAAGATTCAAAACGAGGACCTGAAAATCCACCTCCTGAGCGACGAGATCGCCGAACTGGAGGAGGAAGAGGAGCTCGCCAAGAACGAATTCCCGGTCAGTCGCGAAATCACGGCCACCCCCTATCGTCCGGTAGCCATGCCCTGGTCCCATCAGGGCGAGGATCAGCGCCGTTTCCGCCGGTCGCTGTTGCTGACCCTGTTGCTGACCCTGCTGTTCTCGGTATTCGTGGAAATGTGGGTACTGCCGGTCTTCGATCGTACCGAGGTCGTGGATATCCCCGAGCGCATGGTGCGTCTCGCCCAGAAGACCCCGCCTCCGCCGCCCAAAGAGCTGAAAAAGGCCGAAAAGCCGGAGGACAAGGTCGATCCGAACAAACCCAAGCCGACCGAGGCCCAGCAGGCGCGCGCCAAGGCCGAGAAGTCCGGCGTACTGGCCTTCAAGAACGCCTTCAAGGATCTGATGAGCGACGTGCCGGACAATCTTGGCACCGGCGCCCGCGTCAGCAACAGCGGACGCCAGACCACCGGCCAGACCCAGCGCTCGCTGGTCACCGCCCAGGCGCGGGAAGGCAGCGGCGGCATCGGCAGTGCTTCCCTGAGTCGCAACGTGGCCGGTACCGGCACCCGGCTGGGCGGCGTCGGATTCTCGCGCGTGCAAAGCGACGTCGGCGCGGCCGCCGGCGCCGACCGGGCGCTGAGCTCGGGCGCGGGGCCGTCGCGCACGGACGAGGAAATCCAGATCGTCTTCGACCGCTACAAGGCCGCGCTCTACCGCATCTACAACCGCGAACTGCGCAGCAATCCGGCGCTGCGCGGCAAGATGATCCTGCGCATCACCATCGACCCCAATGGCGAGGTATCGGCCTGCCGTATCGAATCGACCGATCTGGCCTCGTCCGCGCTGGGCACCGAGGTCGTCGAGCGCGTGAAGAAATTCAACTTCGGCCCGAAAGACGGCGTGCCAAAGATCACCATCCTCTACCCCATCGACTTCCTGCCGGCCGCGGGCTGATGCCCGGCCGGGGCTGGTTCATGCCGTGCTCGCGTAACGGCATTGTTAACCCGGCAGCTTTGTAATTGAAGGACGCGCCCAGCAACGCAGTGATGTCCTCATCCCTGCCCTTCTCCCGGACGGAAAATGACTATTCTATTATTGTGCAGGCTTGCTTTCCTTGGACGACACGGGGGACGACATGAAAACGCTGTTCCTCGCTGCCGCCGACACAGTGGTCGTTCTGCATCTGCTCTGGATCGTGTTCCTGATCCTGGGCGCGCTCCCCGGCAGGCGCTGGGCGTGGGTGAAGTGGACGCACCTCGCCTCGCTCGCCTTCTCCATCGCGCTGCAAGGTTTCGGCTGGATCTGCCCGCTGACGCATCTTGAGGTCTGGTTGCGCAAGCTCGGCGGCGCACGCCCGTATGAAGGCACCTTCATCCGCCATTATGTCGAACAGCTCGTGTATGCCGAGATTCCACGTGACGCGTTGCTCACCGGCACGCTGATCGTTGTTGTGATTTCCGTATGGATTTATCGCCGCACGCGACGGACAAAGTAATGCGGCACGGGCGTGCCACATTACCCCGCTTCACCAACTGATTATCGCCTCGAATGCCTGCGCCATGCGGAACCCAGCGAGTTTTTTTGTTGGCGGGATAGCATCTGCCGGATGGTGGCCGCGAAAGCGCCCGTGCCAATGCCCCGGCGATGCTCATGCCATCCGCATTACGGCTCAACCACGCGTGTCGGGCGCGACACAACGGACTGGGCCATCGAGCCAATGCCTAGCTGACCCG
>CAYHES010000013.1:0-26231 GCA_964355495.1 uncultured Acidiferrobacterales bacterium | reverse complement strand
GAACAGGATGAAGCGGTATTTCTCCGGCAGCGGCTTGCCCTGCTGGATGAGCTGGGTCAGGTCGCGCTTTTCGGCGTCTGAAATTTCGTAAGCTTCTTTGGGGGTTTTGGCCATGGGTTGTGCCACATTATTGGTTAAGCCGGGGCGGATTGGATACGGCCGGAATTCACAAAACCGGTGAAAACAAAGGAAAAAGCGAGGCCGCGGCATTGGATACGACAGCCATCGACCGCTGAAATATCCAATCGTATCCAATCCTGTCCAATCGTATCCATTCCATGCCGTCCCTGTCTCAAGGTGCCCTGAGGCGCCAAGTGCCCGCCTTGGTGCGGCCGCCCACCAGTTCGATTTTCCCCTCGCGCTTGAGCCGCTGAAGCAGATTCTTGATTTTGATTTCCTTCTGCTTCCCGGTCAGCAGGTCGGAGATTTTGCCCTCCAGCAATCGGTCGAAATCGGCCCGCTGGCCTTCGCCGAACGTTTTCAGGTAGTCGAGGATGAGATCACAAAAGTAGCGATCGTCGAAGGCACGGTGGCGAATGTACTCGGCCTCACTGCCGGTAGCGGCCGCCACTTCGGTCGCCACATGCAGCCGCGGCCGGCGGCCTTCCACCAGGCCCTGGCGGCGCAGCGCCTGTACGTGTTCTTCATCCGGCAACTGGCCTTTCTGGATGGCATCCAGGGTCAGGATGTCCTCCCAGGACAAATTAACATGCGTCAGCAGCGCGCGGCTGTAGTTCTCGTCCAGAAAGCGACCCTGAATACGCAGTTTGACGTGGCCTTTCTCGCTGAGATCGTAATCCGGCAACGGCAGGTAGCGGTTGGCCTGCCCCTTGAACATCACCTCGCGGATACCGAAACCCATGGTATCGATCATGCGCAGCGTCGCCATGGCCTCGGCGAGAAAGCGATTGCGATAACGCCGGGGCATGCGCTGGCCGAAAACGTAATCCTGCGGGCTGCCGTCGAAGAACTCCCCGGCATTCTGAAACTCCAGCTCACCCACGCGCTCGATGACCAGCACACGTTCGCAACGGGCGTAATCCTGATGCGCGATGCAGTTGTGGATCGCTTCGAGCACGATACGCTGATCGTACTTGGAAACATCGACCGGAATGAGCTGCCCCGGCGGCAAGAATGACAGCCTCAGGTTGCGGATGCGCTGGAACAACCGGCTGGTTTCCAGCAGAAACGGCGGATGGAAATGCTCATAGGCCAGTTCCGGTCCTTCCAGCTTCCAGGAAAGCTCGGCGACATACGGGCTCAAGAAATGTGTGGACTGCGTGCGCCCCAGCAACAGCAGTGTGGCGCGCGTGATGTTGCCCTGAATCGTCAGCTTCGCGTGGTCAAGAAACGTGGCGTCGTCCCAGGCGCGGATCGTCTCCGGCGGAATGCGGTCGCCGTATTTGGCGGCAAAAATCTCGCGCGCCCTGGCCAGCGCTTCGGGATCGAGGTCCGCCAGCGTGGCCTTGGGACAAACCACGGCGGACCAGTCATCGGCGGCGCCCTGTTTGCGAATCTCGTCCAGCTTGACCAGATCGAGCGCAACGAGGCTTTCTCCGTGGCGGGCGTAGTGGTGGCCGTTCCACGCAATGGGGATGCCGCGCGGCGCGGCTGGTACCTCGAACAACACCACGCGACCTTCCGGCGTTCGCAGCTCGTGTATCTCTCGAAAAGTGACCGATGGGTCGGTTCCTTGTGCAATCTGATGCTTGAGGCTGTGCAACCGCTCCGAATTCTCACGGTAGGTACTACCGATTATTTTCCGCGTCTTGTTGTCCACACCAAACACCAGCCAGCCGGCTTCGCGAGAACGCAGGTTGGCTTCGTTGCTGAGCGCGGAGAAATACTTGCCGATGTCTGGGGTCGGGAAGTTATCGTTGGCATCCTTGAATTCGACGCACTCGTTCTCCCAGTGCGCGATCAATGAATCAAGCTGACGTTGAAGCTGTTCGGGCATCATGTCGCATCCTGATAGTCGCGGAAACCGGCAGCGAGCGCCACAAAGGTCTTGGGCGGATTACGCTCGTAGCCTTGCTGATCCACGTACACGAAACGATACGCCGGCCCACCCTCGGCTTGACTCGCCTGCGTCGCGTCCGTGCACCACTGGCGCAGGCGGGCCATTTTCCGCGGCAGGTCAAGTTCCTCGAGACCCTTGGTCTCGATGACCCAGACTGTGTTATCGGCGGTCTTGACGAGAAAATCCGGCACGTAGTTCGAAAGATCGCCGTCGGCCTTGACGTAATCGATCTTGAAACCGACGGCGAGGTAGTTCTTGGCAAACGATGCGACGTCTGGCGCGGCATCGAGAAAACCGGCGAAAGCCAGCTCGAAGCCGCTGGCATGCGGCTCGCCAACAATCTTACTGAATAGCGATTTCTTCGGGGAGAGGTAGGGCCGGTTCTCGGTGCGGAACGGCCGCGTGTCGCGCAGGCGGATGCGGTCTTCGATGCGCGACGAGCCGCTGTCCCGCACGGTAAGCGCGTTGATGGCCTTCTTGAAGGTATCGAACAGAATCTTGCCGGCCTCGGGCTCGGAGAGGTTGCGCAGGACTACCGGGTCTTCGAGATTGACCGGCGAGGACTCGAACAGGTGCTCGACCATGAAGGATCGCACCCTGGGGTAAAGCAGGTCGTAACCGCCCACGAGACGCAGCTCCTTCAGTAGTTGCCGGGCAAAAAAAGCGACCACGGAACGGTAATCGGCGGGTCCAGCGCCGTCGAGCTGAATGGTGTGGTGGACATCGCCTTCAAGCATGGTCTTGAAGACGATCTCGCGGGTTTGCTCCGGCGTGAAAGGCTTGAGCGGAAGTTTGGGATTGCCGAAGGTCGTGGGGTCGAGCGCTTCGAGGTCTTTGTACTCACGGCTGAACCGCCGAGTCAGTCTCGGTAGTTCGATGTCCAGCGCGTCGAGGTTCTTGGCGGCGTCCTGCGTGTCCACCTCGACAATGAGCGAGTCCTTGCGGTCCGAGCCGGGGCCCATCGGCTTGTACTCGAAATCTACACCCTGCTCGGTCTTGAGCGACTCAACAAATTCCATGAAGGCGGCCGTACCCATGACCGAGACGGTTTCGGGCGTGCCCGAGCCGAAGTACATGCGGCGCAGGCCTCGACCGAGGGTTTGTTCAGGGAGGATATTGCTCTTGGCGACGTAAGCGCGCAGACCGACGATGGTGGTGACGTTGCGCACGTCCCAGCCTTCCTTGAGCATCAGCACGGAGACGATGGCTTTGACCGGACTTTCCCAGGAATCTATCGCATTGGCTTCACGACGGAGCTTTCTTAATTCTTCTTCGTTTTTGCTGGACGCGGCTTCGGAAATTTCACCGTTGCTCTTGGTGTGGATGACGAGCACGGCGTCGCCTTCGAGTTCTGGACAAATTTTGCGCAAGTATTCCCCAACCTCGTCGCAGTTGCGCGTGTCGTCCACCATGACGAACAGCACCGCCTTCTTCCCCAGAGCCTCGTGCTCGGCGTAGCTCTTTTTCCATTCCTCAATGCCGAGTTGCAAATAGTCCGCGTAATGCTCGGTGAAAATCGCGCTCGTGTGCTCTTGCAGCCGGCTGCGGCTGGCGGGATCTGGCAGCACCGGATGCTTGACGACATTCTGGTGTATCGCTTCTACCAACGGATAATCGGAAACCGTCTGCACGAAGATCGCGCCGTTGTCGTGCCGGGGCGTGGCGGTTACATCCACTTGCAACGCCAGGCGAGCGTCCTTCTGTAACATCCGGTGATGAATGTCCTGGATACTCTTGAACCAGGCCATCTTCGGGTCGTGAATGTGGTGTGCTTCGTCATTGAACACAACCAGCTCATCCAGCTCGCGCACGATCTCACCGAGATCGGTCTTGCTGTCGGTGGTCTTGCCGGCCGGCTTGGGGCCGAAGGGCGAAAGGAAGTAGTCGCGCAGGTCGTCGTCTTCGAGCGACGGCTCACGGATATCACCGAGATAGACGCGATGAATGTTGGTGAGAAACAGGTTGCCAGTATCTCGCTGCACCCGTACGTCATCTTGAATATGTAGCGTGATCTGGAAATCTTCTCGCCAGTTACGGCCTTCATGCCCATTGTCTGGCAGGATCGGATCGTTGAAGAAGATGCGCAGGCCATCAAAGTCGGCGCGCAGACGGTCGAGCACGATAATATTCGGGGCGATCAGCAGGAAATTGCGAGCGAGCGTCGAGTCGGTTTCGTAGAGCTTGTGAAAGTAGCTCCAGGCGATAAGTAGCGACAGAACCTTTGTCTTTCCGGCACCGGTGGCCATCTTGACCACGTAACGCGGCCAGTCTTCGTTGAACATGTTGGTGGACACGGCACCCGAAGCGTCGAATCGCAGCAGGTCAAACTTGTCCCGCACCTTGCGCACATCGTGCAGCCAGATCACCGTCTCCACCGCTTCGCGCTGCGCGAAGTAATAGCGGAACGGCGAAAGCGTGCCGTCGGCCTGTTCGACCAGATGCTCGGTCTCGAACCACCAGTTCAACAACGCGCGTGATGTGGCCGAGGCACCTGCGTACCCCGCCTTCCGCCATGCCGTGACCTCGCTGCGAATCTTGGCAACGAGAGGAGGCAGCAGCTTCTCATAGGCGGTGCTCCGCAGCTCTTCCGCTGCCGGGAACCAGCGCTGGTCCGGCAGTAATTCAGCGTAGGGTGATTTCGGGAATTCAGGATGCAGCGCCATGGGTTCTTGGGGATTATGTATTTTTGTCTTAGGCCTGCCCGACTGGGCCCCAGGCAGCAGAGGTTGCCTTTGCTTTTAAGCCAACAGCTGCATCATGACGTTTATACGCCTTGCAACATAGGATTGGAATATGGCGGGCTAGTCATGGAGGCGTCCATTTGTTTCTGCATCGCCTGGCGCGCGGTGTGGGGGTCGAACGGCGCGTCCCATTCCCAAGGGTGGGCGTTGCCCACCGTCCGGCACCGTTTTGGGCGGACTATGCAGGGTGCTTCGCGATTGACGGAACCTGTGGGTGTCGTCGGGCCGTAGGTCGGCCTTTAGGCCGACATATCGCCCTGAAGGGCGACCTACGCCTGCTCGCGCGTGGTGTTGAAGGTGATGTCCGGCCAGCGTTCCATGGTGAGCTGGAGATTCACGCGCGACGGCGCGAGGTAGGTCAACTCGCCAGCGCCGTCGCGGGCGAGGTTGTCGCGCAGTTTCTTTTCGAAGTCGTTCAGCATTTTCTCGTCCTTGCAGGCGATCCAGCGCGCCGTCGCGACCTGCACCGGTTCGAACACCGCGTCCACGCCATACTCGTGCTGCAGGCGGTGCGCGACTACGTCGAACTGTAATATTCCAACCGCGCCGAGAATGAGCTCGTTGTTGGCGAGCGGACGGAACAGCTGGGTGGCGCCCTCTTCGGTCAGTTGCTCCAGGCCCTTTTGCAGCGCCTTCATTTTCATTGGGTTCTTGATCTGGGTACGGCGGAAGATTTCCGGCGCGAAGTTCGGGACGCCGCCGAAACGCAGCGCTTCCTTCTGGGTGAAGGTATCGCCGATGCGCATGGTACCGTGGTTGTGCAGGCCAATGATGTCGCCGGCACAGGCCTCCTCGACCATGGTGCGGTCGCGCGCCATGAAGGTGATGGCGTTGGAGATAGTGACTTCGCGGCCGATGCGCACGTGGAACAGCTTCATGCCGGGCTTGTAGCAGCCCGACACGATGCGCACGAAGGCGATGCGGTCGCGGTGGTTCGGGTCCATGTTCGCCTGGATCTTGAACACGAAGCCGCTGAACGCTTCTTCTTCCGCCTGCACCAGGCGCGTATCGCTTTCGCGTGGGTGCGGGCCGGGGGCGTTTTCCACGAAGCTGTCGAGCAGCTCCTGCACGCCGAAGTTATTGACGGCGCTGCCGAAGAACACCGGCGACAGCTTGCCGGCCAGATAGGCCTCCTTGTCGAAGGCGTGCGCGGCGCCCTTCACCAGCTCGACTTCGGTGCGCAGTTCCGCGGCCTGCTCGCCCAGCACCGCGTCGAGGCGCGGATTATTGATCCCCTGGATGGTCTCGCCGACGTTCATCTTGCCGCCGTGATGCGCGGCGTACAGGTGCACGCTGTCTTCATACAGGTGGTAGGCGCCGCGAAAGCGCTTGCCCATGCCAATCGGCCAGGTGATGGGCGCGCACTGGATTTTGAGCACGCGCTCGACCTCGTCCATGACCTCCATCGGGTCCCGGCCTTCCCGGTCCATCTTGTTGATGAAGGTGGTGATCGGGGTGGTACGCAGCCGGCAGACATCCATCAGCTTGATGGTGCGGTCTTCCACGCCCTTGGCGATGTCGATCACCATCAGCGCCGAGTCCACGGCCGTGAGCGTGCGGTAGGTGTCTTCGGAAAAGTCCTCATGCCCGGGGGTATCGAGCAGATTGACGATCTTGTCCTTGTACGGGAACTGCATCACCGACGAGGTCACGGAGATGCCGCGCTGCTTTTCCAGCTCCATCCAGTCGGAGGTCGCGTGGCGCGCGGCCTTGCGGCCCTTGATGCTGCCGGCGAGCTGGATGGCGCCGCCGAACAGCAGCAGCTTTTCGGTGAGCGTGGTCTTGCCGGCATCCGGGTGGGAGATGATGGCGAAGGTGCGGCGCCGGGCCGCTTCGCGGGCAATTTCGCTGGACATGTGGGGCACTGCGGAAAAGGGCGCAGAATACAGGGTCTGCCCCTCTGATGCCAGCCGCGCCGGTTGGTTCCCGGGCATGCTTATTCTGCGTGCCGGCGGCTATACTTTCGGCACTTAAACTTTCGCCGGATCATCCTATGCGCCTCATCGTCTCTGCCTCCCTGCTCACCCTGACTGTCTTGCTCAGCGCCTGCGACCGCAAGGCCCCGGCCATTCAAGCCGATTTCCCGCTCACGAAACTCACCGAGCGGGTGTATGTCATCCACGGTCCGAACGAAATTCCGAACAAGGCCAACCAGGGCTTCATGAACAACCCCGGCTTTGTGCTGGCCCGGAATGGTGTGGTCGTGATTGACCCGGGTTCCAGTGTCCAGGTCGGCGACATGCTGCTCAAGAAAATCGCTAGCGTGACCAAAGACCCGGTAATTGCCGTGTTCAACACCCACATCCACGGCGATCACTGGCTCGGCAACGACGCCATACACCGCGCCTACCCCAAGGCCGTGATCTACGCCCACCCGAAGATGATGGAAAAGACCCAGGGCGAGGGCGAGAACTGGCTGAAGAACCTGCTGCAACTGACGGATGGCGGCACCAAGGGCACCAAGGCCGTGGCCCCCAATCTCGGGGTTGAGAACGACGAAACCCTGGCGCTGGGCGGTCTGCATTTCCGCATTGTTCACACCGGTGTTGCCCACACCGACGGCGATATCATGATCGAGGTGGTTGAGGAAAAGGTGATGTTCATGGGCGACAATGCGGTCGTTGAACGCACCGCGCGCCTGGATGACGGCCACTTCCTCGGTAGTGTCGAGGCCTGTGAGGTGGCGCTCCGCACCGGCGCCCAACACTTTGTACCCGGCCACGGCAAGTCCAACGGGCGCGCCGTGGTGACGGCCTATCGTGACTGGCTCAAGGCGCTGTACGGGTCCGTTAAAAAATATTATGCGAAGGGGATGAGCGATTTCGACATGAAGGAGAAAGTGGTGGCCGACCTCCAGCCTTATCGAAAGTGGGCCACTTTCGATAGCGAGATCGGCAAACTCATCAGCCTCGCCTGGCTTCAGGTCGAGCAGGCGTCGTTCTGACGCATGTATAAACTTTACCCGCCGATTAAGGCGAATCGCAGCCTGATGCTGGCGGTCGATGCGCCGCATGAAATCTATGTCGAGGAATCCGGTAACCCGCAGGGCCTGCCGGTGCTGTTCGTGCACGGCGGGCCGGGCGCCGGCTGCGAGGAAAAACACCGTTCCTATTTCGATCCCAACCTGTATCGCATCGTCTTGTTCGACCAGCGCGGCGCCGGCCGGTCGCGCCCGCACGCCGCGCTCGAGCGCAACACCACCATGGACCTGGTGGCGGACATGGAGCGCATTCGGGTCGAACTCGGCATCGACAAATGGCTGTTGTTCGGCGGCTCCTGGGGTTCGACCCTGAGCCTGGTGTATGCCGAGACCCATCCGCAGCGGGTGCTGGGACTGGTGCTGCGCGGTATTTTCCTGTGCCGGCCGCAGGAAATTCATTGGTTCTACCAGGAAGGCGCGAATCGCCTTTTTCCGGATTACTGGCAGGACTTCGTCCACCCTATTCCGGAGCCGGAGCGCCACGACCTGCTGCATGCGCACCACCGGCGCCTGACCGGCGACGATGAGGTAGCGCGCATGCGCTCGGCCGAGGCCTGGTCGATTTGGGAAGGGCGCACCGCCACGCTCACGCCGAAGAAAGAGGTGGTGGATTTTTTTTCCGACCCGCACGTCGCGCTGAGCCTGGCGCGCATCGAGGCGCATTTCTTCGTCAACCACATCTTCCTGAAACCGAATCAGATATTGCGCGACGCCTACAAGCTCAAGAACATTCCGGGCGTGATTGTGCACGGGCGCTACGACGTGGTATGTCCGCTCGAGAACGCCTGGGAACTGCACCGCGCCTGGCCGGAGGCGAAACTCGAGATTGTTCCGGACGCCGGCCACTCGGCGAGCGAGCCCGGGACCGTGCACGCGCTGATCCAGGCCACCGTGGAAATGCATCACCGCCTGTCCGGGGCCTGAGCCGATGGCGGTGTACGCAATCGGCGACGTGCAAGGCTGCTTCGATCCGCTGCGCGCCCTGCTCGACAAGCTCCATTACGATCCGGGCGCGGACCGGCTGTGGTTCGCCGGGGACTTGGTAAACCGCGGTCCGCAGTCGCTGGCCGTGCTGCGCTTCGTAAAGTCTCTGCCCAATGCTGTTGCCGTGCTCGGCAACCACGACCTGCACCTGCTGGCCGTCGCCTCCGGCCAGGCGCCACGCAAAAAGCGCGACACCTTCGATGATGTGCTCGCTGCTCCGGACCGCGATGAGCTGCTTGGCTGGCTGCGTGCCTGCCCGTTACTGCATTATGACGCGGCGCTGGGCTGTGTACTGGTGCACGCTGGCGTGCTGCCGCAATGGGGACTCGCCACAGCGCTGCGTCTCGCCACCGAGGCGGGCGAATACATCCGCCGTTCCGACAGCAACGAACTCTTCACCCACATGTACGGCGACACGCCGGATCACTGGCGGGATGACCTGGGCGGCTGGGCGCGGCTGCGTGTCATCATTAACGCCTTCACGCGACTGCGTTACTGCGACGCGCACGGCCGCATGGACCTGCGGCCCAAGGGACGGCCGGGCAAACAGCCGGCGCACCTGCTGCCGTGGTTCCAGGTGCCGGGGCGAAAGACGCGCGATACACGTATTGTTTTTGGGCACTGGTCGACGCTCGGCGTGTGGGATGCCGATGGCGTCATCGCGCTCGACAGCGGTTGCCTGTGGGGCGGCCAACTCACCGCGGTGCGCCTGGATAGCGGTGCGCATCCATTCACCGAAGTGCCCTGTCCACAAATTCTTGTGCCGATTCCAGGTGGAGTAGTTCCCGCATAAACATACAGGATTAACAGCGTCTCGGAACCGGGCGGGTATAAGGCGGGTCGAAATAGAGGCATAATGTCGATCAGCAACTGACCTGACGAAACCATGAACACAGATTTACACAAACACCACATCGATATTCTGGTTCGGACGGCCTATGTCGACGCGCAATCCGCGCCGGACGCGAAGCGCTATGTCTTTGCCTACACGGTCACCATCACCAACAGCGGATCGGTTCCGGCGAAACTGCTCAACCGTCACTGGGTCATCACGGACGGCAATGAACAGGTGCAGGAAGTGCGCGGCGTGGGCGTGGTCGGCGAGCAGCCGCACTTGTCACCGGGCATGAGCTTTGAGTACACCAGCGGCACGGTGCTGGAAACCCCGATCGGCACCATGCAGGGCAGCTATCAAATGCTGGCGGATGACGGCACCCAGTTCGATGCCGATATCCCGGCGTTCCTGCTCACCACCCCGCGTCAACTGCATTAAGGAAGCTGAATAACTCCCAAACTAATATTTTTCGCCGCAAAGACGCAAAGAACGCAAAGGTTTTCTCGATAAAAGCTCATGTTCTTCTTTGCGCCCTTTGCGTCTTTGCGGCAGATGTATAGTTAATCGGTTCCTTAAAGCAGTTTTGCCTCAGACATCCAGGTTGCTGACCGCGAGCGCGTTCTTTTCGATGAACTCGCGGCGCGGCTCGACCTGGTCACCCATCAGCGTCGTGAAAACCTCGTCCGCGGCCACGCCGTCTTCGATGTTCACCTTGAGCAGCCGCCGCGCGGTGATGTCCATGGTGGTTTCCCACAGCTGTTCCGGATTCATTTCACCCAGGCCCTTGTAGCGCTGAATGGTCTGGCCGCGACGCGCTTCTTCCATGAGCCACTCGAAGGCCTCGTCGAAGTTCGCGACCGCCTGGGACTTGTCACCACGCTGCACGGTCGCGCCTTCCTGGATCAGGCCATGCAGTTTGCCGCCGAGGCTGCGCATGCCGCGGTACTCGCCGGAACTGACAAATTCGGCATCGATACGGCTGGTGGTGCTGGCGCCGTGCTCGGCGCGAGTGACCAGAATCTCATTTGCTCCGGAGA
Source organism: uncultured Acidiferrobacterales bacterium (assembly GCA_964355495.1). Taxonomy (GTDB): domain Bacteria; phylum Pseudomonadota; class Gammaproteobacteria; order Acidiferrobacterales; family UBA6901; genus UBA6901. Next base: position 15,634 of record CAYHES010000013.1, on the reverse strand, counting down.
CGGTGCTGGTCCCCAAACTTGCTTCGTAACGCGCGCCGTTGGCACGGCTGGCAAGTAGCGCCTGGAGCTCGCGTACGAATCCTTGCAGCTGCTTCGTATCCTTGAGCGTGTCCGCACTCAGGGTCGGCAGGTGCACCATGTTCTTGAGCAGGCGCGTGTCATAGCGGCGCGCCAGTCGCTTGATGGTGTTGTCGACCGTGAGATTGTCCTGGCAAAGCTGACCCAACGCATTGCCGGTGATCGGCGTCTGCCCGGGCGCGCCGCTGAGTGCGGCGCCATCGAGCGCCGCCTCCAGCAGGTAGGCGTTCAGCTCGCTGTCGTCTTTCAGGTAGCGTTCGCTCTTGCCGCGCTTCACCTTGTAGAGCGGCGGCTGGGCAATGTAGATGTAGCCGCGGTTGATCAGCTCCGGCATCTGGCGGAAGAAAAAGGTCAGCAACAAGGTGCGGATGTGCGAGCCGTCGACGTCGGCATCCGTCATGATGATAATGCGATGATATCTTAACTTGTTGATATCAAAATCATCTTTACCGATTCCGGTGCCAAGGGCGGTGATCAGGGTGGCGACTTCGGTAGACGTAAGCATTTTGTCGTAGCGCGCGCGCTCGACATTCAGAATTTTGCCTTTGAGCGGCAGGATCGCCTGGAACTTGCGATCGCGCGCCTGTTTGGCGGAACCGCCGGCCGAGTCGCCCTCGACCAGATAAAGCTCGCATTTGGCCGGGTCGCGTTCCTGGCAATCGGCAAGTTTTCCGGGCAACCCGGCCATGTCGAGCGCGCCCTTGCGGCGCGTCATTTCGCGTGCCTTGCGCGCCGCCTCGCGGGCGCGCGCGGCATCAATGATCTTGAGTGCGATGATTTTTGAGTCTTGCGGATTCTCCTGCAAAAACTCGCCGAGTTTTTCGTTAACAATCGACTCAACAACGCCCTTCACTTCCGAGGAAACCAGCTTGTCCTTGGTTTGTGAGGAAAACTTCGGGTCTGGGACCTTGACCGACAACACCGCGGTCAGGCCTTCGCGCGCATCGTCGCCACTGATATCGACTTTCTCTTTTTTCGCCAGGCCGGTCGAATCAATGTAATGGTTGAGCGTGCGCGTCATGGCCGCGCGCAGGCCGGCGAGGTGGGTGCCGCCGTCTTTCTGCGGGATATTGTTGGTGTAGCAAAAAATATTTTCCTGGTACGAGTCGTTCCACTGGATGGCGAGCTCGACGCTGGTGCGGTCGCGCTCCGCCGTCATGTAGATCACCTTGGGATGCAGCGGCGTTTTATTGCGGTTGAGGTGCTGCACAAAGGCGGCGATACCGCCCTGGTATTCGAAGATATCCTCTTTGGCGTCGCGATCGTCACGCAAAACAATTCGCACACCGGAATTGAGGAACGACAGCTCGCGCAACCGCTTGGCGAGCAAATCATAATGCATGAGCGTATCTGTGAAGATTTCCGTACTGGGCCGGAAATGCACACTGGTACCTGTCTCGGTGGTGTCGCCAATGACGCTAAGCGGCGCGACCGGGTCGCCCAAACGGAATTCCTGATGATGAATCTTGCCACCGCGCCGGACCGTCACTTCGAGAAATTCAGACAGGGCGTTGACTACCGAAATACCCACGCCATGCAGGCCACCGGACACTTTGTAAGAATTCTGGTCGAATTTGCCGCCGGCATGCAGCACCGTCATCACCACCTCAACCGCTGATTTTCCCTCTTCCGGAATCATTTCGGTCGGGATACCGCGGCCGTTGTCGGTAACGGTGATGGAGTTGTCTGTGTGGATAGTGACCTGAATTTCGTTGCAGTGACCGGCCAAGGCTTCGTCGATGGAGTTATCCACCGCCTCGAATACCATATGATGCAGGCCGGTACCGTCGTCCGTATCGCCGATATACATGCCAGGACGCTTTCGAACAGCATCCAGGCCTTTCAGGACCTGAATACTGTTGGAATCATAGGCGGTTTTTTTCTCCATCACGCGCTCCTGACAACGGCCAATAAGTTTTTGGATTTTAACATTTTCTGGGTACTGCTGCGCGGTTAATCCTGGGTAGTCTCTAGCTTATTACGGTCCCGTGTTCCACGTGAAACGTCTTGTGGCTTGACCAGGATTCACGATCGATTAACGATGATTCCGTGGTAGTAACAAATACCTGCACCGGCAGACTCGCTAGAAGTTGGGTGAGACGGGCACGATGCTCGGGGTCGAGCTCAGCAGCCAAATCGTCTATCAGCAGGCAACAATTTCGGTTTCTGGTTTTGAGCAAGTAGCAGATTTGTGCCAGACGCAAAGCAACAACCAGAATTTTGTATTGACCGTGTGATGCGCCCTGCTTACTCGCCTGCATGTTTAAGCTGATCTGTAGGTCGGCGCGCTGCGGGCCGCTGTGGGTAAAACCGCGCGCGCTATCGCGGGCACGATCCTGGTGCAGGCGTTCACCAAAACCTCCTTCGCCGTCCCAGCCCGATTCCAGAGTCAAGTCGACGCGATGTTTTTTGCCCAGCAACTGCTGACAGCACATTTGATAATGCGGCAACAATTGCGCAGTCAGTTGCGCTCTTGCGGCGTGGAGTTTTTCGCCGGCTTCTACCAGTTCGTCGTCCCAGACATGACGGGCCTTAATTTGGCCTTGTTCTTTCAGCGCGGCGTTGCGCTGATGAAGTATCCGCTGATAACGAGCCCAAAGATCGGGAAAATCTGGTTCCACGTGGAACAAACCCCAATCTAGAACTCCGCGCCGGTGTTTAGCGTTTTGCTGAAATTCGTAGTGGGTGTCGGGGGAAATGACCTGCAGCGGCAGATGTAGCGCCAAGCCTGAAACCAGTTTTTGTTCCAGCCCATTTATGCTCACCCTTCTGCCATCGGTGTTGTGTGCCAGGCCGAGGCGTACGGTTTCGCCGCCCTCTTTGTGCAATTTTCCGACAACCCACAGGTCAGAGGATCCGTTTCTTCTTAATTGTTCGACTTGGGCGGTGCGGAATGAGCGTCCGGTACCAAGCAGGTGTATCGCTTCTAACAGCGTGGTCTTGCCGCTCGCGTTCGCACCGGTAATTAGATTCAGGTGCGGGTTCGGTTCAAGCCGGATGTGCTCATAAACCCTGATGTTATGAAGCTCTAAGGAAACCAGCGGCATTTCACGGTACGGCGATCACAGCCGCATTGGCATGACAACATACAGATGCCTGGAATTTCCCGGGACACGCAGTAAACAACTGCTGTTGGGATCGTTGAGGCAAAATTCGATCTCGTCATTGTCCAGCGCCCCAACTGCTTCGCTGATGTAATTCACGTTGAAGCCTATTTCCATGTTCTCACCGCTGTAGTCGATGGCAACTTCTTCCTGGGCCTCTTCCTGTTCGGGATTGTGGGCGGTAATGGTCATCAAGCCGCTGCCTAAACCGAAGCGCACTCCGCGATATTTCTCGTTGGAGAGAATAGCGGCACGATTCAGGGTTTCGCGAAATGATGCGCGCTGCACCTTAAGCCGTTTGCTCTGCGTGGCGGGGATTACCCGGTTGTAGTCTGGGAAGCGGCCGTCAATGAGTTTTGAAGTGAACGTCAGGCCTTTCAGGGTGGCGCGCATATGGTTGGCGCCGATTTGTAGCTGCACCTCTGCATCCGAGTCGTCCAGAAACCGGATCATTTCCTGTACACCCTTGCGTGGGATAATTACATGTTTTTCTCCATCAATTGAATTACTTATATCAACCTCGGCAAGTGAAAGCCGGTGGCCGTCAGTGGCTACCGCGCGTAGTTGCTGCCCACTTACCTCGAACAACAGGCCGTTCAGGTAGTAGCGCACATCCTGCTGCGCCATACAAAACATAGTTTTTTCCAACAGCCAGCGCAGCTTGTTTTGTGGCAAGGTGGCTTTGGTGTCCCATTGTGCCGTTTCAATGGCCGGGAATTCCGAGGCTGGCATGGTTAACAGACGGAAACGGCTTTTGCCCGACTTGATCAGTGCCTTTTCTTTGTCGAGGCTGATGTCGATCAGCGCTTCGTTCGGTAGTGCGCGACAGATGTCGTGCAGCTTGCGGGCCGGCACGGTCATCTCGCCGTTGTCTCCGCCCTTGCAGGCAATTTGCGCACTGATTTCCACTTCCAGGTCGGTGCCAGTAAGCGCGAGCTCTTTGCCGTTGTAACGCAACATGATGTTGGAAAGAATCGGCAACGTTTGCCGGCGCTCTACCACGCCTGCAACGATGCCCAAGGGCTTAAGCAGATCTTCGCGTTTGACGGTGATGTGCATGATGGTTTCTTGCCTGCTGTTGTGTTGTTAAAAACAAAACTTGTTGTAGTAGTGTATTGAGTCGGGCACAAGCTGTGAGTAAGAACATTCTATCATTAAGAATCAACTCCGTAGTTGATCCGAAAGACTGTGGACAGGCGTGTACAGCCTCATGTAGTCGCTGTGAGTAAACACGGGATCTTTCCCGGTTCTGTGCCGGTATGTACGTATTTCCGTAACTTCGCAAAAGTTATTCAAGAACTCAAGAGCCGCAACAAGTTGGTGTAATCTTCCTTGATGCGCGCGTCGGACTGGTTGAGTTCCACGATTTTGCGGCAGGCATGCAGCACGGTTGTGTGATCGCGACCTCCGAAAGCATCGCCGATCTCGGGCAGACTATGCGTGGTGAGTTCCTTCGCGAGCGCCATGGCAACCTGTCTGGGTCGCGCCACAACACGGGAACGATCCTTGGAGTGCAAATCCGAAACGCGAATCTTGTAATACTCGGCAACGGTCTTCTGGATATTTTGAATGGTAACCAGGCGCTCGTGGAATGCGAGCAGATCTTTCAGGCTTTCCGTGGCCAGTGCCATATCAACCGGCCGCCCGGTAAATGCGGAGCTCGCCATGACACGACGCAGCGCACCCTCAAGCTCGCGGACGTTGGAGCGCACACGCTTGGCCATGAAAAAAGCAACGTCTTCCGGAAGCTCGATGTTTTCGTGCTGTGCCTTTTTCATGAGAATCGCGACGCGTGTCTCGAGTTCAGGCGGCTCCAGGGAAACCGTCAAACCACTGCCGAAACGCGAAATTAGCCGTTCTTCCAGGCCAACCAACTCCTTGGGGAACTTGTCTGCCGTAATAATGACTTGCCGCTGGCCTTCTAGCAGGTCGTTGAAAGTATGAAAGAACTCTTCCTGTGAGCGCTCTTTTCCAACGAAAAACTGGATGTCGTCGATCAACAGGGCGTCAACTCCGCGGTAATAACGCTTGAAATCGTTAATCGTACCGTGCCGCAGCGCCTTGACCATATCGGCCACAAACCGCTCCGAATGGGCGTAAATAACCCGCGAACCGGGGTTATTTTCCGAAATAATATGCCCCGCCGCCTGCATGAGATGGGTCTTGCCCAGCCCCACGCCACCGTAAATAAACAGCGGGTTATAAGAACTTCCTGGGTTCTCACCCACCTGCCGCGCGGCGGCGCGCGCCAGTTGATTGGATTTACCCTCAACATGGCAGTCGAACGTGAAATCCGGGTTGAGTCTGCTTCCGGTGAGATTTGGGCGCCGGACGCCGGTGTTTGGCTGGGTGTCAGCAATGGGTGCTTTAGACAAAGATTTTTCTGGCGCGGGCGCAGCGGGAGAACCAACCTCCAGGAGCACCGGCAGGGCCCTGCCGGCCTCCTGTTCAGCCAAGGCAACAATGCGGACCAGAAACCGGTCTTTCACCCAATCGAGAACAAACCGGTTCGGGGCGTAAAGCCGGAGCTGACCGGCCTCCTGAACCGCCCGCAGTGGACGCAGCCAGGTGTTGAACTGTTGCGAAGTCAGTTCGTCCTCAAGCCGGTCGAGGCATTTTTTCCAAACCGAAACCTGATCCACGGCGTAACCTGAAACATAGCGGGGTCAGCGAGTCTAGCGCGCAGGCAGGGAGTTATCCACAGATATGCACTTCCGCATGCCTGATATTTCCGATTGACATAGCTGCACGATATCAGTAACTTTCCCGCCTTTTCCGCGATAGAGCGGTAACCCGAAGGCGCCCCGATGAAAAGAACATTTCAACCCAGCGTTATCAAACGCAAACGTAACCACGGCTTCCGTGCCCGCATGAGCACCCCAGGCGGCCGCAAGGTGTTGAGCGCCCGTCGTGCCAAGGGCCGTGCGCGCCTTAGCGCCTGAGTTTGCTTTCACCGCCACGGCTCGGGTTGTCAAAGAGCCGGCGCTTGCGGTCCGGCGTCGAGCTGCGTGAGATCGGTCGTACCGGGCGGCGTATCCGGGACAGCCTGTTCAGTGTGCACACCCGCGCCAACAATCTTGGACATGCGCGTCTTGGCGTAACGGTGTCTCGCCGGGTCTCGACCAAGGCGGTGGTTCGTAACCGGATCAAACGTTGTATCCGGGAAAGTTTCCGGCGCACACAGAAAACCCTGGGCGGGCTGGATCTGGTGGTTATCGCACAGCCAAACGCAGGTGTGGCAGAGCCAGCCGCTCTGCGCGAATCGTTACAGCGGCACTGGATAAACGCCCGATAGTTATGCAAGCCATCTTTCTCTTCCTGGTTCGTGGTTACCGTTTGCTGCTGAGCCCATGGTTCGGCAGCCAATGCCGTTTCTATCCGACCTGCTCGGCCTATGCCGAGGAGGCGATTCATTCCCATGGTGCATGGAAGGGCTTCTGCCTGACCGTGTCCCGGCTGGGAAAATGTCACCCTTGGCATGCCGGGGGCGTAGACCCGGTCCCGCCGCGCAAACAACCAGAGACCCTGCATGGATAACCAACGCATTTTTCTGTTCGCGATTCTTTCGGTATTGATTCTGATGCTCTGGTCGGCTTGGGAGTCCGAGCAGCGTTCGGTGCCAACCGCCGTTACCGCCGCGAAGCGCGAGGTTCCATCCGCGCCGGTAACGACCGTGGCGCCGGGCGCGACTGAAAAGACCGTTACGCCGACGCCGGGCGCCGCCAAGCTCGAAACCAGCGAACGCATCCACGTCCACACCGATCTGCTGCGCATGGAGATCGACACACAAGGCGGCGACCTGCGTGTGGCCGAGTTGCTCAAGCACTCGGTTTCGCTCGATCAGCTCAAGACGCCAATTCGCCTGCTGGACGACCGCGGCCCACGCATATTTATTGCCCAGTCCGGTCTTATCGGACATGAAGGCGCGCTCCCCAGCCACAAGAGCCGTTACACCGCCGAGGCCAGCCACTATGAGCTGGCCAAAGGCCAGGACGCGCTTACCGTTCGATTGAATTGGTCGGGTCCGGAAGGCATGCGTGTCGTCAAGAGCTACACCTTCCATCGCAATGACTACCGGGTGGACGTGAGTTACGAAGTGACCAACGCCGGCCGCAAGCCGCGTGATGTCTACTTGTACGCACAGTTTTTGCGCAGCCACGAAGAAACCGGCGGGGGGCTCACCGCCCTGCCGACCTACACCGGTGGCGTGATCTACACCCAGGAAAAGCATTACGAAAAAATCGATTTCGACCACATGCGCGACAAGCCGCTGACGCGCGACGCCGAGGGCGGCTGGGTGGCGATGTTGCAGCATTATTTCCTCGGTGCCTGGTTGCCGGGCGCGAAGGACAACAACCAGTACTACACCGATGCCCAAGCGGGAAACCTGTTCGCCATCGGGTACAAGACGCTTGCGCCGACGCAGGTTGCGCCGAGCGCGAAGGCAACGCTCGGCACCCGCCTCTATATCGGCCCGAAAGAACAGCACCGCCTCGAGAAGATGGACGAGAGCCTGAAACTCACCGTCGACTACGGCTGGCTGACGTTCATCGCCGCCCCGCTCTTCTGGATTCTCGAATGGCTGCACAAGATGGTCGGCAACTGGGGCTGGGCGATCATTCTGCTCACCATTCTCATCAAGGCCGTGTTCTATCCGTTGTCAGTGGCGAGTTACCGCTCGATGGCGCACATGCGCAAGATGCAGCCGCGCATGGCGGCGCTCAAGGAGCGTTTCGGCGATGACAAGCAGAAACTGAACCAGGCGATGATGGAGCTGTACAAGACCGAGAAAATCAACCCGCTCGGCGGCTGCCTGCCGATCCTGGTCCAGATCCCGGTGTTCATTTCGCTCTACTGGGTGCTGCTGGAAAGCGTTGAGTTGCGCCAGGCGCCTTGGGCGCTTTGGATCAAGGATATGTCCGCGCCCGACCCGTTCTTTGTGTTGCCGCTGCTCATGGGCGTGACCATGCTCGCGCAGCAGTGGTTGAACCCGCAACCGGTCGATCCGCTGCAGAAGAAACTCATGTACGCCCTGCCGGTGGTGTTCACCGGCATGTTCCTGTTCTTCCCGTCCGGCCTGGTGCTGTACTGGGTGGTGCAGAATATCTTGTCGGTCGCGCAGCAGTGGCAGATCAACCGTGCGATCGAGGGCAAGAAGTAGCCGGCGCCACCCGCGCCTGGGCGGCGTAAGCTTACGCCCATGAGCGCCCCACCCGCCCCCGACACCATCGCCGCCGTCGCCACACCACCAGGCATCGGTGGTGTCGGCATCGTGCGCATCTCCGGGCCGAACGCGCCGGAAATCGCCCGCGCCCTGCTCGGCCGCCTGCCTGCCGCGCGCCACGCCAGCTTTTCCCGCTTCCGCGGCGCCGACGGCAGCACGCTGGACGAGGGCCTGGCACTCTACTTCCCTGCCCCGCACTCCTTTACTGGTGAGCATGTGCTCGAGCTGCATGGCCACGGTGGTCCGGTGGTGCTGGACCTGCTGTTGCAGGCGGTGCTCGCGCACGGCGCGCGCCCGGCGCGCCCCGGCGAGTTCAGTGAGCGCGCCTTTCTCAACGGCAAGCTCGACCTCGCGCAGGCCGAGGCCATCGCCGATCTGATCGAAAGCGCTTCCGCGGAAGCCGCGCGCGCGGCGCTGCGCTCGCTGCAGGGCGCGTTCTCGCAGCGCGTGCGTGCGATCAACGAACATCTGATCGGGCTGCGCCTGCACATCGAAGCGGCGCTCGATTTCCCGGAAGAAGAGATCGATTTCCTCGCGGACGAATCCCCGTCACAGCAGGCGCACCGGCTCACCGGCGAAGTCGACACACTGCTTGCCGACACCCGCCAGGGACAATTGCTGCACGACGGCATGACCGTGGTGCTGGCCGGCCGGCCGAACGCCGGCAAATCGAGTCTGCTCAACGCGCTCGCGCAACACGACAGCGCCATCGTGAGTCCGGTTCCGGGGACCACGCGCGATATATTGCGCGAGCGCATCCAGATCGACGGGCTGCCGCTGCACGTGCTCGATACCGCCGGCCTGCGCGAGTCAAACGACGCCATCGAAAGCGAAGGCGTGCGGCGCGCACACGATGCCATGCGCCGCGCCAACCGCGTGCTGCTGGTGATCGATGACAACGAAGAGCATGCGGACAGCGTGCGCACGCTGATCGCGCAGTTGCCGGCCGGGGCGGGCATTACACTGGTGCGCAACAAGATCGACCGCAGCGGCCGCGCCGCCGGCGCGGTTGCGGAGAAGACGGAGATTCCGGAAATCGCGATTTCGGCACAGAACGGCAGTGGACTCGACGCGCTACGCGCCCACATGAAGGAATGCATGGGCTACCAGGCGGCCGGGGAGGGCACCTTCAGCGCGCGCCGCCGGCATATCGACGCGTTAGAACGTGTACGCGCGCACCTGAAGACGAGCCTGTCGCAGCTGGCGGCGCGCCGTGCCGAGCTGGCGGCCGAGGAGCTGCGCCAGGCGCAGCAGGCGCTCGACGAAATCACCGGTGAATTCACCAGCGACGACCTGCTCGGCCGAATCTTTTCATCCTTTTGTATCGGAAAGTAGCGCCGCCGGCCTGAACTGCGCCACCTGCCTGGCAAGCACCCGCGTATCGGCGACGGCATCAGCACCGCCATAACGCAGATGCAGATAGAGTGCCGTGATCGCGTGAACCGAAACCTCAAGGTCGGGCCGATGCCGCGCACAGCGCCCGGCGTAATCAAGCGCACCTTCCTGCGGCGCGCGCGCCAACCCGCGGCGCGCGAGCTTGCGGCAGAAATCGAGATAGGCACGCTGCACGGGGTCAGGGCGCGGCGCGCGTTGCCGGGTCGCGGCGACATAGGCGCCCATGACCATGGCGACGAGCAGGGCGAGCAGACCAAGGAGACGCAGCGGATTGACGTCCTCGAAGCCGAGTTGTGCCAGCAGTTCGCGCTGGCGCGCCCGATCATAGCCCAGCACCCAGCGCTGCCAGGCGGTGTTGGCCGCGTCCCACGACAGACGTAATTGCTGGCGGATTTGCTCCAAGGCGCCGAGCGCCAGCAGATCCCGCAGCGCCTCGGACGGCAGTCCACCCAGCGCCGCGCCGCGCGCCAGCAACCGGCGTATGCCGTCGGTTCCGTACTCGATGCGCTCCGGGGCAACGGCCGCCGTCGGATCGACGCGCGCCCAGCCCTGGCCGGGCAACCACACCTCGGCCCAGGCGTGCGCGTCCTGCTGGCGAACAATCAGATAATTGCCGGACGGGTTGAACTCGCCGCCCTGATAACCGGTCACGACGCGCGCCGGGGTGCCGGCGCTGCGCATCAGCGTCACGAACGCCGCCGCGAAGTGTTCGCAGAAACCGCGCTGTGTCTGGAACAGGAACTCATCCACCGGATCGTCCTCGAGCGCCGGCGGCTCCAGGGTGTAAAAGAATTTCTCCGTGCGGAAATGCGCGAGCGCCGCACGCACCACCTCCGCATCGCTGTGCGCCGACCGCCGCCAGCCTGCCGCCAGCTCCTGCACGCGTGCGCTGATCAGGTCCGGGCGTTGCAGGCCCGCGCGCCGCTCGCTTTCCGGCAACGCGAGCAGGCGATAGCGGGTGTGCGCGCTCATTTCCAGGCTCAGGCGACCGCGCACCGGGGCGGCGGTTTCCAGCACGTGGCCGGAACGCAGGCGTGTGCCGGGCGGAACCTGCGCCGGCAGATCGAGCGCCGGCAACCACGGCTTGTTGGCGGGTTCGGGCGTGAGCGTGTAGGCAATGGGGTTGCCCTGGGCTTCGTAATCAAGCCGGGCCTGGGTCGCGAGGCCGCGCGTCCAGCGCTGGCCGTCCGTGCTCCAGAGCACCAGCGCGCGCCAGTAGCGCTGCGCCGGCGGCGGCACGGCGCCCTGAAAATGCGCGCGGAACGCGATGTCCTCGGAAAGCGACAGCTCGTGGACGCTGCCGGGAGCCATCTCCTCGGAAAGACCGGTGAGGCCGGCCTGGGCGTCTTGCGGAAGCCCCCACAGCGCGCCCTGCAGGCGCGGAAACAGCAGGTGCATGGCGAGCATGAGCGGCAAGGCCTGTAACATCAGCACCCCCGCCAGGCGCAGTGCGAAGCGTGCGCGTGCGCCGGGCACGGCGAGGCGAACCAGGGTCGCGGTGGTCAGCACAAACACCGCGACCAGGTAAACCACCAGCCACACGGCCTGCGAATAGAGAAAGCCGAGGACGATCAGAAAATAGACCAGCAGCACACCCAGCACGTAATCGCGCAGCCGACGCAGCTCCAGAAATTTGAGTGCCAGCATGGCGGCGAGCAGGGCGCTGCCGGCATCGCGTCCGAACAGCGTGCCGTACTGGCGGTAGATCAGGAACACCAGCAGCGCGGTGAGCGACCAGCGCCACCAGCGGTTGGGCGCCGGCCAGGCGCGTTGGACCATGAAAAACCGCCAGGCGAACAGCGCCGCGAGTACCGCACTCAGCCACACCGGCAGGCGCGGCACATGCGGCAGCAATGCCACGACCGCCGCGCCCAGCAACCAGTAGCCGGCGGCGCGTTCGGCGAGCGCATTCTCCTGGCTCAATACCTCAGGCGACAGTTTCATGCAGGGCCAGCGCTTCGAGACATCGGTGACGGTGCAATGCGCCGTTGTCCGGCTCGAGCACGACACCCGGCAGCCGCAGGCCATAGGTGAGGCCGCTGTCTTCGGCCTCCAGTGTCGCGCGACACAGCAGCGACAAACGCGTTTCGGCGGCGAGCGGCGTGAACGCCTCCCAGTCGAGCCAGATACTTTCGGCGCGCGGCGCGCGGAATTCCTTGGTGTACAGCCCCTGGCCGCGCGCCAGGGTCTTCCAGCTGATGCGCGCCGGCGCGTCGCCCGCCTGATAGGCGCGCAGGCCGGTGAAATCGTCGCCGTCTTGCAGGACGCCGGGCTGGCCCTCGCCCTCGGTGCCGGTCGCGGTCTGCCACGACGTTTCGTCCGCCGGTTTTGGATAGACCAGGCAGCGCGCCGGCAGTGTCAGGCGCCGCGACCAGGCGCGTGTGATGCCGAGCGGATACACGCTGGCGAGCGTCAGCGGCGGGCAGTCGAGCCAGCCGCGCTTGCGGGTTGGAATGCTCAGCACGACACAGCGTGTGTCGCGTGCCGGCACATCGAACGGCGCCAGCCTGGCCGGCGCCGACTCCAGTCGCAGCGCATAGCGCGCGCCGCCGTCATTGTGCAGACAAACCCGCAACGCCGCCGGTTCGCCGGCAAACACCGGGTCGCCGCCGGCCGCCGTGACATGCAGTTTGAGCAGGTTGCGCTGCGCGTGCAGCAGCGACACCACCGCCATGCTGGCGAGCAGAAAGCTGAGCAGGTAGGCGAGGGCGTTGTTGTAATTGACGGCGGCCAGCGCCAGCGCCACCAGCACCAGCGCGAACAACAGGCCGTGCCGGTTCGGCAGAATGTAGATCTGGCGCGTGCCGAGCACGGCCTCCGCGCCCTGGGCCATCAGGGAATCGGTATCGACTGGATCAGCTCGGCGACCAGGGTATCGCTGCTCGCGCGTCCTTCCGCGGCCGGCAAACGATGCGCCATGACACCGGGCGCCACAGTCTGCACGTCTTCCGGCAGCACCATGTTGCGGCCGGCGAGAAACGCCCAGGCGCGCGCCGCGGACAACAGCGCGAGACCGGCGCGCGGGCTCAGGCCGTGAGTGAAACGCGGCGAACGGCGGCTGGCCGCGATCAGGTCCTGGATGTAATCGAGCAGCGCATCGGCGGCGTGCACGTCGCTGACCTGGCGCTGCAACGCCATCAGGCGCGCAGGATCCAGCACCGGCTGGAGTTCGGTGAGCAGCTCGCGCCGGTCGCGGCCTTTCAGCAGTTCGCGCTCCGCGACCCGGTCCGGATAACCCATGTCGATGCGCATCAGGAAGCGATCGAGCTGCGACTCGGGCAGGGGATAGGTGCCGACCTGGTGGCGCGGATTCTGGGTGGCAATCACGAAGAACGGTTCGGGCAGCGGGTGGGTTATGCCATCGCTTGTCACCTGGCGCTCCTCCATCGCTTCGAGCAAGGCGCCCTGGGTCTTGGGGGTGGCGCGATTCAATTCATCGGCCAGCAACAACTGGGTGAACACCGGCCCGGGATGAAAGCGGAAGTCGCGCGAGTCCGGCTGATAAATGGAAACCCCGAGCAGGTCGGCCGGCAACAGGTCGCTGGTGAACTGGATGCGCCGGAACGACAGGCCGAGGGTGCGCGCCAGGCCGTGGGCGAGGGTGGTCTTGCCCATGCCCGGCAGGTCTTCGATCAGCAGATGGCCACGCGCCAGCAGGCAGGCAAAGGCGAGCTTCACCTGCTGCGCCTTGCCGAGAATCAGGCCTTCGGTCTGATGGATGACCGCCGCGGTCATGGCGTTGTAGTCGTCGATGCCGGCGCGTGCCGGTTCCTGGGGCAGTGGTTTCACGTGGCGATGTCCAGAATTTGTGCGGGGTTATCGGCTGACAGTTAGAGATAAGAATAGACGAAGCGCAGGGCCTGTTATCAAGCTCGACGATAGCGCGGCATCAAGATGCAGGCGCGCACATTGTCGCAGTTCTGAAAATGGCAGAAAATGACCTACGCAAGCAAACAAAGAGCCAGTTCAAGGAGATGACTATGGCATGGGAATTTCTGCACCTCGTCCGGCGTGAGTTTCAGGGAAACAGCAACTGGGGCGAGATGTACATGAAAACAATCGCCAAAAAGTGGGAGTGGCTGTGTTACACCTATGAGCTTCCCTGGATATCCGGCCCGGACGGGAAGAGTATTATCAAACTTAGTCGCATCGAAATGGGCGTCTATGGACTCAAGACGAGAGAAGACGGCGATCCGCGTCCTCTTGGAAAAGGCTGGCGGCTTCAATTACAAAACACCAAACACCGGCACGATGTGCAGATACATCGGGCAGCCCCCAACCTGTTTATTGAGGGCTGTATCCTGCCAGTGCACTTCAACACGTTTTCAGAACCCACGATACGCAAGGGCGACCATCAGATTCGAACCCAATCCATAAACCTCATGGAGGAAATAAAAGGGCGCTGGGTGAATCTCGTGGCCAGCGGAGTAGCCGGCGATCCGACAATCAGCATCGCCGAGACCCTCCCCGCCGAAAAAATCACTGACAGGAGCCATGCACATGCATGAGGCAAGGCGATTCCTGTCAATTCCGTTATTGTCCCTCAGCATATCGATGTCTGCTGCCGTGTGGGGCGGGGAGACCATCAAAGCTTCGTATAAAGATGGCGTAACGCTGGCTATCACTATCGATCCTTTTGACGCCAAGGCACACGCAACAAAAAAGTGCGGCGATTATGTTTGTCTCATTGACGGCAAACCATTTTATGGGTCGGATGGGGCAGTACCCAAATATGCAGTATCGCGCCTCGTGTTTGAAAAGAATGGAAAACAGACAGCCCTGGATGTGTCATCCATGTATGACCCTTGGATCGATAGCGAAAGCATGAAACGGTCCTTTTCTGTGGATTCCAGTGAATATTCCGGTGGAGGCAGTTTCTCTAGGATAACGGGATACTTTTCCGACGGAGCTGGAGCATATGTTTGTCAATGGCTGGTTATAATGGATGGCGCTATCCGTAACCACATTAGTAACTCCGAAGAACTTGGTGAATTGACATCCCAGCTAAATAACAAGTGAAAGACACCAGTGTCTTTCAAGGCAGTTACCGCGATGGATGAAGCAAAAAGTGCATTGAACGAGCCTCGTAGGCAGCGGAGTGGCCGGGTCCCGACACTCGGCAATGTCGAGACACTTCCCGCTGAATTAATCACCGACAGGAGCCATACCCGTGCGTAAACAGTCCCTGTGGTTATTCGTCATCCTCACTTTGTCGCTGTCTTCCGTCGTCCGGAGCGGGGAACCCACCCTGAACAATGTCTACGAGAACGGCATTACCTTGACGATCACGAGTAAACCATTCGAGGCCAAGGCACACGTTATCAAAAAGTGTGGCCAGGCGGTTTGTCTTGTTGACGGCAAGCCCGTGTATGGTACGTACGGTAAAACACCTAAAGAGGAAGTAACCAACTTGGTCTTTGAAAAGCAAGGCAAGAAGGTGGCCCTGGATGTGTCTTCCATGTATAACCCCAACGTCACTAACTCAAACATTAAAAAATATGTCTCGGTAATGTCCTGGGGTGATGATACCTACGAGGTGACCGGGTATTTCTCACTCGATGATGGTGATGACAGCATGTATATTTGCCGGTGGCTGATCATGCAGGGCGGCTCTATCCGAAACCACTTTAGCGACTATGAATCACTGGTTACCTTGACGACCAAGGTGCAAGAAGATTTTAAAATAGAGCAAGGCGGCGTCCCGATCACTGGTGGAGACCAGAACGGCGGTTATTCACATTAACTGTCGATCACAAGGTTTAAACCACCGGCTTTAGCCGGTCAGCTTTAGCTGCGAAAATTGACCAGGATTATTGCTGTTGCGCAAGGACAG
>CAYHES010000012.1:0-27679 GCA_964355495.1 uncultured Acidiferrobacterales bacterium | reverse complement strand
CGTCCGCGCCCTGCTGATCGTAGCGGCGCGCGATCTCGACCGGATCGCCGGCATCACGGATTTCCACGAACTTGACGCCCTTCACCACGCGGCCATTGTCCACGTCGAGGCAGGGAATGATGCGTTTGGCGAGGCCCATATTGATATTTAACACCTGCCGCGAAGGCGCAAAGGACGCAAAGAGAATATTAACGGGTCTTGCGTACTCTGGCATCTCTGGGGCCAGGGTTTATTCGCTCCTCAAACAGAATTTCACCGGCAGGGGCACGGGAAGCCACGGCGATCCAAACAAGAAATATCTTTGCGTCCTTTGCGCCTTTGCGGCAGATGTTTATTTACTTAAATCATCCGCGAGCTTCTGCGCCTGCGCGAAGTCGAGCGTGCCTTCGTAAATCGCGCGCCCGGTGATGGCGCCCATGATGCCATGCTCCGCCACGCCGCACAGCTTGCGGATATCGTCGAGATTGGTGATGCCGCCCGACGCAATCACCGGAATGGTAATGGCATCGGCCAGACGCACCGTGGCCTCGATGTTCACGCCGGAGAGCATGCCGTCGCGGCCGATGTCGGTGTAGATGATCGCCTCGACGCCGTCGTCCTGGTATTTTTTCGCCAGGTCCACGACATCGTGGCCGGAGAGTTTCGACCAGCCGTCAATCGCCACCTTGCCGTCCTTTGCATCCAGGCCGACGATAATGTGTCCCGGGAACTCGGTACACACGTCGCTGACGAAGTGCGGCGCGTTCACCGCCTTGGTGCCGAGGATCACATAACGCACCCCGGCGCCGAGATAGGCCTCGATGGTCTCTTCGTCGCGAATCCCGCCGCCCACCTGGACCGGCACCTCCGGGTAGGCACGGGCGATGGCTTCGATCACCTCGCCGTTCACCGGTTTGCCGGCGAACGCACCGTTCAAGTCAACAATATGGATACGGCGCGCACCCTCCTTGATCCAGCGCCCGGCCATGGCCACCGGGTCATTGGAAAATACCGTATCGTCCTCCATGCGCCCCTGGCGCAGGCGCACACACTTGCCATCTTTAAGATCGATTGCGGGAATGACCAGCAGGCGAGGCGACGTCATGTTGCGTTCTGGTTCGGGCTGTCAGCGTATTGGTTGAATATAGTGCAAATCAATGCAGGTGTCGCTCAGGTGGCGTTACCGTCCCAGGCCATGAAGTTTTCGAGCAGCTTCAAACCGGCCTGCGCGCTCTTCTCGGGATGGAACTGCACGGCAAAAATATTCGCGCGCGCGGCCGCGGAGGTAAACCGTAATCCGTACTCGGTAATGCCGGCCACGTCTGCACGGTCGCCGGCCTGCGCATAGTAGCTGTGGACGAAATAGAAGCGCGATCCGGATGGAATATCCTTCCACAGCGGATGGGCCGTCACCTGCTGCACCTGGTTCCAGCCCATGTGCGGCACCTTGAGGGCCTGGCCCGTGACCGCATCGCGCATCGCCGCCGGGAAGCGCGGCACGCGCCCGGGCAGGACGCCCAGGCCCTTCACGCCACCGCCCTCTTCGCTGAAGTCATAGAGCGCCTGCAGCCCGAGGCAGATGCCGAGAAACGGCTTGGTCTGCACCGCCTGCAGCACGGCGGCGCGCAGGTGGCAGGCGTCGAGCGCGCTCATACAGCCGCCGATGGCGCCCTGTCCGGGAAACACCACGCGCTCGGCGTGTGCCACCTCTTCCGCATTGCTCGTCAGCCGCACGCGGGCGCGTGGCGCCACATGCTCGATGGCCTTCACCACCGAGCGCAGGTTGCCCATGCCATAATCAATGACCGCGACGGTGTTCATAAATAAGAAAGAATCAACACCCGCCGCAAAGACGCAAAGGGCGCGAAGAAGGCTTCAAGATAATCATTCCTTTGCGTACTTTGCGTCTTTGCGGCAGATGTTCTTACAGGCTTCCTTTGGTCGACGGCACGACGCCGGCCATGCGTGCGTCCGGCTCAAGCGCCATGCGCAGCGCGCGTCCGAACGCCTTGAACACGGTCTCGACAATGTGGTGTGCGTTCTGTCCGGAAATGCCATCCACATGCACGGTGGCCAATGCGTGGTTGACAAACCCCTGGAAGAATTCGTGTACCAGATCGACGTCAAACTCGCCGACCCGGGCGCGCGGGTACGCCACCCGATATTCAAGCCCCGGGCGACCGGAGAGATCGATAACAACGCGCGACAAGGCCTCGTCGAGCGGCACGTAGGCGTGCCCATAGCGGCGGATGCCCTGCTTGTCGCCAGCCGCCTTGGCAAGGGCCTGGCCGAAGGCGATGCCGAGGTCCTCGACCGTGTGGTGCGCGTCGATGTGCAGGTCGCCCTTGGCGCTGATGTCGAGGTCGATCAGGCCATGGCGTGCGATCTGGTCGAGCATGTGCTCAAGAAACGGAATCCCGGTCTCAAGCCGGGCAACGCCGGTGCCGTCCAGGTTCACGCTCACCGTGATCTGGGTTTCTTTGGTATTGCGAGTGACCTTGGCGCTGCGTGTCATGACATCATCCATTGGATGGATCAAGGGCCATGGTAGCAAATCCGCTCCAGAACAGGAATTTCACAGGGCCTTTCGCAGGGCGGCAATAAAGGCGGCGTTCTCTTCCGGGGTGCCGACCGTGACGCGCAGGCAATTGGCCAGCACGCCACCGGCGCCGGAAAGATTCTTGATGAGCACACCCTGCTGCCGCAGTGCCACAAACACCGTGTCGGCGGGCTTGCTGGTGCGAAACAGGATGAAATTGGCCGCGCTCGGCCAGACCTGCACGCCCGGCAGGGCGGCGAGGTCCTGCAAGAGCCGCGCGCGCTCGGCGCGCAGGCGCGCGGCCTGCTCGTCCAGCACAGCCTTGTGTTGCAGCGCAAACCCGGCGCTCGCCTGGGTAAGGCTGTTGATGTTGTACGGCAGGCGCAGCTTGTCGAACTCGGCGAGCCACGCCGGGTCGCCGGCCAGAATACCGAGGCGCAGCCCGGCCAGGCCCTGCTTGGACAGGGTGCGCATGACCAGCAGATTGTCGAATTGGCCGAGACGCGCCATGAAGCTGCGCTGCGCGAAGGCATGATAGGCCTCGTCCACCACCACCAGTCCCGGCGCTTCGCGCAACACGGTTTCGATGGCCTGCTCGTCAAACAGGTTGCCGGTCGGATTGTTCGGATAGGCGAGAAACACCACCGCCGGTTGATGCTCCTTGATGGCCGCGCGCATGCCGGCAAGATCGAGCCCAAAGTCCGTTGCCAGCGGCACGCCGACGAACTGCATGCCGACGAAGGTCGCGATCATTTCGTACATCACGAAGGTCGGCGTGGGCGCCAGCACCACGGCGCCCGGACGTGCCACACCCATGAGAATGATCTGAATCAGTTCGTCCGAGCCATTGCCGAGCAGCACGTCCATGCCGGCCGGCACGGCGAGCGATTGCTTAAGCTGGGCGCGCAACGCCTGCGCCGAAGGATCCGGATAGCGGTTGATGGGCACAGCGCGCAGCAGTTCCAGCCACTCCGTCTTGAGCGCCTCGGGCCAGGTGTACGGGTTCTCCATGGCATCGAGCTTGATGAGTCCGCTCGCGTCCGGCACGTGATAGGCCTTGAGTGCGCGGATTTCCGGGCGGGTCAAGCGATCGATAGTGGCTCTGTCTTTCATATGATCATATTCGGCAAAGGCACTAGAGAAATTACTAGGGTGGGCACGTTTTTGTGCCCACGCGGATTCAAACAGCGTGGGCAGACGAAAACCCTGTCTGCCCACCCTACGCGGCTGGCGGCATTCGGCATTGAGGAAGGCAAGGTACATAGTCAGAGTCCCGCCTTGCTGCGAATAAACTCATTCATGCACTGTGCCAACGCCTCTCGGCGAGCCAGCAGGAATTGACGGTAATTATCCAACTTCCACAACTCGGGATTGGCCGGCACTCGCTGAGAGCCCGCGTAGGTCCGATTAGCGAAGCGTAATCGGACGGATGTCATCTGTCACCTTCCACGTCCGCCGACACATCCCCGCACCAATCCGCCGGATAGACACCCGCTTCCACATACCGGTGAAACGTGGAATACGGCCAATCCTGCACTCGTTGCACATGGCTGTGTTTCAACGGATTGACGTGCACATAATCCACATGCCGACGGTAATCGGCCTCATCACGGATTAAATGTTCCCAATAATGCCGTTGCCAGATGCCGCGCTCCCCCGCCGCTCTCCGCACGGCCGAGCGACGCTCGGTTTTGGGCAAGGCGCGGGAGAATCCGCTCTTGATCAATCGCCACCGCCGACTGAAGTCGCTATCGCCGGGCGGCAGGGTCATAACGGCATGCAGGTGCTCTGGCAGCACCACCCAGGCGTCGATATGAAATGGGTATTTGGCACGTACCTGGCGCATGGCGTGGCGCAGAAGATCTATTTCGCGTACCAGCAAATCATTGCCATGGCGCTCCAACAGGTTCACCGTAAAGAACCAGGTGCCACCGGGTACGAAGGCGCGTCGGTAGTTGGGCATATCCGTGTCCCATTTCGGTATCCGTTTTGCGGACACCGATTTCCATCATACGAAGCCATGCGTCCGATTACGCTACGCTAATCGGACCTACTTTTTGATACGGTACTCGGCCGAGCGCGCGTGCGCGGTCAGGCCCTCGCCGTGCGCCAGCACCGAGGCGATCTTCCCCAGGTCGGAGGCGCCCTGCGGCGAGCACTGGATAAGGCTGGTGCGCTTCTGGAAGTCGTACACGCCGAGCGGCGAGGAAAAGCGCGCCGTGCCGGAGGTCGGCAACACATGGTTCGGGCCGGCGCAGTAGTCGCCCACGGCTTCGGCGGTGTAGCGGCCCAGAAAAATGGCGCCGGCGTGGCGGATCTTTTTAGCGAGTGCGAGCGGCTCTTCGATGGAGAGTTCGAGGTGTTCGGGCGCGATCTCGTTCACCAGCGCGGCGGCCTCGTCCAGATCGCGCACGGCGATCAGTGCCCCGCGCCCTTCGAGCGAGGCACGGATGATGGCGGCGCGCGGCATGTCTTGCAGGAGCCGTTCCATCTCGGCCTTCACCTTGGCAAGAAAACCGGCATCCGGCGAGATCAGGATCGATTGCGCATCCTCGTCATGCTCGGCTTGGGAAAACAGATCCATCGCCACCCACGCGGCATCGGTGCGGCCGTCGCACACCACCACGATTTCGGACGGGCCGGCGATCATGTCGATGTCCACCTGGCCGAACACCATGCGCTTGGCAGTCGCCACGTAGATGTTGCCGGGGCCGACGATCTTGGCGACCTGCGGCACGCTGTCGGTGCCATAGGCGAGTGCCGCCACCGCCTGCGCGCCACCGATGCGGAAGGCACGGTCGACGCCGGCGATGTGCGCCGCGGCCAGCACCAGGTCGTTCAACTGGCCGTCCGGAGTCGGCACCACCATGATGAGCTCGGCCACGCCCGCGACCTTGGCGGGGATGGCATTCATCAACACCGACGACGGATAGGCGGCCTTGCCACCGGGGACGTACAGCCCGACGTGGTCGAGGGCCGTGACCTGCTGGCCGAGCAGCGTGCCGTCGGCCTCGGTGTAGCTCCAGGAATCGATCTTCTGACGATCGTGGTAGCGACGCACGCGCGCGGCGGCCTGTTCCAGGGCCGTGCGTTGCTCGGCGGCAATCTTGTCTGCCGCCTGCGCGAGCAATGCCTGCGGAATTTCCAGCACAGCAGCTGATGCCGGCGTCCAGCGGTCGAAGCGCGCCGTGTAGTCGAGCAGCGCGGCGTCGCCACGCGTGCGCACGGCAACGATCACTTCGCGCACCACGTCCTCGACCTTGGCATCCAGTCCCTGGGCGCGATCGAGCAGCGCCGTGAACGCGGCGCGGAAGCCGGCGTCGGTGGTGTCGAGGCTGCGGATGGTAAGGGTCATGACCTACCCCGCAATCGAAAAAACTTCGTCACTCCGGCGCAAGCCGGAGTCCAGAAGTGCCACGCGATCCGGATCGATATCGTCTGGATACCGGCTTTCGCCGGTATGACGGCATCAGGAACCATCCTGAACGCTGGCGGCATCCGGCTAGCCCTGCACCGCCTGACGGAAGCGCTCGACCAGCGGCTTGAGCGTGGCGTGTTTCATTTTCATCGAGGCCTGGTTGCCCACCAGCCAGGCGCTGATGTCGGCGAGCTGCTCGATCTCGGCCAGACCATTCGCCTTCAGGGTGTTGCCGGTCTCGACCAGATCCACGATGCGATCGGAAAGACCAACCAGCGGCGCCAGCTCCATCGAGCCGTACAGCTTGATGATGTCGGTCTGGATGCCCTTGGCCGCGAAGTGCCGGCGGGTGATATTCACGTACTTGGTGGCCACACGCACCCGCGTCCACGATTTTGGGTCGTCGCGCGCCGCCAGCCCGGCCGGCTCGGCCACCATCAGCCGGCAGCGCGCGATCTTGAGATCAAGCAGCTCGTACAGGTCATGGCCGTCGTACTCCATAAGGACGTCGCGCCCGGCGATACCGAGGTCGGCGGCGCCGAACTGCACATAGGTCGGCACGTCCGCGGCGCGGATAATGACGATCTGGGTGCCGGGGATGTTAGTGTCGATAATGAGCTTGCGGCTCTTGAGCGGATTCTCGACCGGCTCGATGCCGGCGCGCGCCAGCAGCGGCAGGCTCTCTTCCAGAATCCGCCCCTTGGACAATGCGATCTTGATGCTTTCGGTCATGGCTCAGGCAATATTGCTGACAGCGGTGCGGCGAGTGTCGGGCACGCGCCGGATGCGCGCGCCGAGCTGCTGGAACTTCTCCTCGATACACTCATATCCGCGATCGATGTGGTAGATGCGATCGATGAGCGTCTCGCCCTCGGCCACCAGGCCGGCGAGCACCAGGCAGGCCGAGGCCCGCAGGTCGGTGGCCATCACCGGCGCACCGCGCAGCTGGGCAACACCGCGCGTCAGCGCGGTGTTGCCGCGAATCTCGATGTCGGCACCGAGGCGCACCAGTTCCTGCACGTGGTGGAAGCGGCTCTCGAACACGGTCTCGGTAATGCTGGCCGCGCCGTCCGCAATCGCATTCATGGCGATGAACTGCGCCTGCATGTCGGTCGGGAACGCCGGATAGGGCGCGGTGCGCACGCTCACCGCCTTGGGGCGCTTGCCCTGCATATCGAGACTGATCCAGTCATCGCCGGTCTCGATCGTGGCGCCGGCCTCGCGCAGTTTGTCGAGCACCGCCTCAAGCAGGTGCGGCTGAGTGTTGCGCAGCTTGACGGCACCGCCGGTCATGGCCGCGGCCACGAGATAGGTGCCGGTTTCGATGCGATCCGGGACAATCATGTGCCGGCCGCCGCCGAGACGGGTCACGCCTTCGATGGTGATCTCGTCGCTGCCGGCGCCCCGCACTTTGGCGCCCATGCTGTTCAGGCACAGCGCCAGATCCGTCACCTCCGGCTCGCGCGCGGCGTTTTCGATAACGGTAACGCCGTCCGCCAGGGCGGCCGCCATCATCAGGTTCTCGGTGCCGGTTACCGACACCATGTCCATGAAAATGCGCGCGCCCTTGAGGCGCTTGGCCTTGGCCTTGATGTAACCGTCTTCAACCTTGATGTCGGCGCCCATCGCCTGCAAACCTTTAATGTGCAGGTTGACCGGGCGCGAACCGATGGCGCATCCGCCGGGCAACGACACCTCGGCCTCGCCGAAGCGCGCGAGCAGCGGCCCCAGCACCAGGATCGAGGCACGCATGGTTTTCACCAGCTCGTACGGCGCGCGCAGCGAATTGATGGTGGTGGTGTCGGCCTCGATGGTCATCTTGTCGCCCACCGTCAGGTTCACACCCATGCGCCCGAGCAGCTCCATGGTGGTGGTGAT
The DNA here is from genome assembly GCA_964355495.1 of uncultured Acidiferrobacterales bacterium. Classification (GTDB taxonomy): domain Bacteria; phylum Pseudomonadota; class Gammaproteobacteria; order Acidiferrobacterales; family UBA6901; genus UBA6901. The sequence continues at coordinate 19,865 of CAYHES010000012.1, read as the reverse complement.
GTCCTGCAGGTGCGGCACATTGCCGATGGTAAGCGGGCTGTCGGCCAGCAACGAGGCCACGAGCACCGGCAGCGCCGCGTTCTTGGCGCCGGAAATGCGTATCTCGCCGCGCAGGGGGGTACCGCCGTAGACGATCAGTTTGTCCATGTGAGAAGACCGGGGCTCACCGAGCCAAAAAATCAAAGGCCGCCCCGGAAGGGCGGCCTTGATAGTTTACACCGGAAGGCCCTGAAAAAGCCCAGCGCTGGGCTTTTTCAGTATTATTCTGCGCCTAAGCGGATTTCGTCCCGGCCTGGGCCTCGGCCACAAGCTTCTGCAGTTCGCCCTTCTGGTGAAGCTCGGCCATGATGTCCGAGCCACCGATGAACTGGCCCTTAATATAGAGCTGCGGAACCGTCGGCCAGCTGGAGAACTGTTTGATGCCCTCGCGGACCTCCGGGTCGGCGAGCACATCCACGCTGGCGAATTTGGCGCCGCACGACTTCAGCAGCTGGGTGGCGCGCCCCGAGAACCCGCATTGCGGGAACTGCGGCGTGCCCTTCATATAAAGGATGATGTCGTTTTCCTCGACCTGCTTGCGAATCTTGTCCTGCACGTTCATTTTAAGTGTCTCCATATATTAATGATGTTCAGTTGGAATCAGCGTCCGCCTTCGGCGGCATGCTGTTCCGGGGTCAGGGTACGCAGCGCCAGGGCATGGATCACCGCGTCGCGCATGTTCTGCCCCAGCGCCCGATACACCAGCTGGTGCTGCTGCACGAGGCTCATGCCGGCGAAGTCCGCGGATACGATCAGCGCTTCGAAGTGTTGGCCGTCGTCACCGGCGACGCGCACCTGCGCACCAGGGAGCCCGGCTTCGATGAGGCGCTGGATGTCTTCGGCACGAGTCATATCAATTTAATGAATCGGGCCACGCTGGCCGCTTTGCAAGGGGCGGCAAGCATACGCCGGGCGCGCGGCAGATACAAAGAGTGAAGTGTAATGCCCTTACTGTGGAGAACGGTAAATAGTGCGTACCCCCCCCCAAGCCCTGGGCCCTTCCTCTGCGGGAGAAGGACAGAAAATATCCGGTATTACACTGCTTGGCCCTCACCCCGGCCCTCTCCCGCAGGGAGAGGGGGAAAAGTATGTCAGCTGCGGATTTTGTAACCGCGCCGCAGGAGTTCGAGCGTGAGCGCGGACAACAGCACGAACGACGCCAGTACCACGGCCAGGCTGCGCAACGGGCTCACGTCCGAGACGCCGAAGAATCCGTAGCGGAAACCGTCGATCATGTAGAAGAACGGATTGAAGTGCGACAAGGTCTGCCAGAACGCCGGCAGCGAGTGGATCGAATAGAACACGCCGCTCAGGAAGGTGAGCGGCATGATGATGAAATTCTGGAAACCGGCGAGCTGGTCGAACTTGTCGGCCCACAGCCCGGCGATGATGCCGAGCGTGGCGAGCGCTGCGCTGCCGAGCACGGCAAACGCCAGCAGCACCAGCGCGCTGTGCAGCGGCAGCGGGATGAGCGCGAGCGCGGTGAGGTACACGCCGGCACCGACCACCACCCCGCGCACCACCGCCGCCAGTACGAACGCCAGGAAAAACTCGACGTGCGACAACGGCGTCATCAGGATGAATATCAGGTTGCCGGTGATCTTCGACTGGATCAGGCTCGATGAACTGTTGGCAAAGGCATTTTGCAACACCGCCATCATCACCAGGCCGGGAATCAGGAATGCCGTGTAGCGCACGCCGGGGAAGGCCTGCACGTGTTCTTCGAGCACGTGCCCGAAAACCAGCAGGTAAAGCAGCGCCGTGAGTACCGGGGCGAGCAGCGTCTGGAATCCCACCTTGTAAAAGCGCAGCAGTTCCTTGTAGAGCAATGTGCCAAATCCGGTCATGTTCATACAGCGCCCATTGTCGGTTCTCTGGTAATTACGCGGAGGACGCAGAGGCGCGGAGGACGCAAAGAAGATCTAATCAAGAATCTCTGCGTTCTCTGCGCCTCTGCGCTCTTTGCGTCTATCCCAGAAAATAAAATCATAGCGGTTGCCTGCGGGTCAGTTCGAGGAACACGTCTTCGAGGTCTGGTTTCTCGGTGTGCAGGTCGGTGATCACCGCGCCATGGGCGCGCAGTGCATCCACCACGTCGGCGATCGCGTCGTCGCGCCGGTGCAGTTGCAGCACCAGTTCGTTGCCGCGTCGTTGCTTGACCTTGCTCTCCAGCGCCGCGGGAAGCTGGGTAATCGGACTCTCGGTATGCACCGTGAACATGACGCTGTCCATGCCGCGCGCCAGCAGTCCCTGTTTGCTGTCGAGCGCGATGACCGCACCGCGGTCGAGGATGGCGATGCGTTCGCACAGCGCCTCGGCCTCTTCGAGATAATGCGTGGTGAGCACGATGGTGTGGCCTTCGCGGTGCAGGCGCTGGATGAACTGCCAGAGCGACTGGCGCAGCTCCACGTCCACGCCCGCGGTCGGCTCGTCCAGCACCACCACCGGCGGCCGGTGCACCAGCGCCTGCGCGACCAGCACGCGCCGTTTCATGCCGCCGGACAGGGAGCGCATGTTGGCTTCGGCCTTGTCGGTCAGCATGAGCGCATCCAGCAGCTCCTCGATCCATGCATCGTTCTCGCGTCCGAGGCCGAAGTAACCGGCCTGCAGACGCAACACCTCGCGCACGCTGAAGAACGGATCGAATACCAGCTCCTGCGGCACCACACCGAGCGCGCGCCGCGCCTGCCGGTAATCCTTGACCACGTCGTGTCCGAGCACGGCGACACTGCCGGCATCCAGGCGCGTCAGGCCGGCGAGGATATTGATGAGCGTGGATTTGCCGGCGCCATTCGGTCCGAGCAGGCCGAAGAATTCGCCACGCCGGATTTCTAGATCGACACCCTTCAAGGCATGCACGGCCCGGTAGCGTTTGTGCACGCCCCGGATCGCGACAGCGAATGAAGCCTCATTCACTGATGGCGAAAGTGCCGGAAACGCAGGAGCGGCTTTCCGGCCGACCGCAGCGGTCATATCATTCCATTTCGCAATCATAAAATTACTCCCTCTCCCGCAGTGCGGGAGAGGGCTGGGGAGAGGGTGAGCGGCGAGTCCAATATGCTCCAGAATAATGAATGATGATGCTGGTCTGCCGCGCCCCTCGGCAACCGCTCCCGGCGTTGCCCTACCTCCCGCATCCCTGCGGTCGTCTTCCGGACCCTCTCCCCGCAAACGGGGAGAGGGGATGTGGTTATTCCAATCAAAATGGAATCAGGGGCTGTGATTGAGCAGCGCGTCCTGCAGGCCGTTGATGCGGATCAACGTCTGCACCTGTGCCGGGATGTTGGCAAAACGCAGTGTGCGGTTCGCGGCCTGCGCGCGCCGCAACCATTCGATCAACAGCGCCAGCCCGGCGCTGTCGGCGCGCTCGACCTGTGCGAGATCGAGAATCAGATCGCCCGCACCCTCGAACCAGATGGCCGAGTTCTGGTAGAGACCCGGCACGGTCTCGAAGGTCAGTGCGCCGGCAACAACTTGGGTGGGCGTGCTCGCGTTCATTTCTTCGCGCTGCCGGCCGCGCGCTTCTGCTTGTTGTTGTCGGCAATTTCCGCAATCAGCACATCCAGGCCCTTCTCCCGGATCTTGGTGGCGTACACCGAGCGGTAGTTGGTGACCAGGCTCACGCCTTCGATGGTGATGTCATACACCTTCCACGCGCCATCCTTGTTCTTGTAGAAGCTGTAATGAATCGGGATGTTCGGCTGGCCACCGGTCTGCTTCACCTCGGTCTTCACCGTCACCTCGGTGTCATCCGGCTTGCGCTGCACCGGCAGATACATGATCTTCTGATCGTTGTAGTTCAGCAGCGCCTGGGAATAGGTGCCGACCAGCAGATCGCGGAATTCGCTGGTGAAGCGCTCGCGCTGCTCCGGGCCGGCCTCCTTCCAGGAGCGTCCCAGCACCCATTGCGACATGCGCCGGAAGTCGAAGTGCAGCAGCACCTTCTCGTCCGCCATCTTGTAGAGTTTGGCGTAGTCCCTGGCATAGGCGTCGCGGTGCGCCTTGATCTCGACCAGGATCTCGTCCGTGGTCTTGTGCACCAGTTCTTCAGGTGCCCCCTCGGCACGGGCGATGCCCGGCACCGACAACAGCAGGGCACTCACGAGCAGGAAGATTTTGCGCATGGCTGGCTCCGTTCTACTTCTTCTTGCTGTTGTCGGCGGGCTTGTCGATAAACGCCGTCAGCAGGCGCCCCACCAGCTTCTCCAGCACCATGGCCGATTGCGTCAACTTGATGCGGCTGCCTTCCTTGAGATACTCCTCGGAACCGCCCGGATCGAGGCCAACGTATTGCTCACCGAGCAGACCGGCGGTGAGAATCGAGGCACTGGTGTCGGTGGGAAGATTCTTGTAACGGCCGTCGATATTCAGCGTGACGACGGCCTGAAAATTGTCCGGATCGGTTTGAATCTGCACCACCCGGCCGATGCGCACGCCGGCGAGCGTGACCGCGCCCCGCACCTTGAGGCTGCCGATGTTCTCGAAGAGCGCCTCCACGCGGTAGCCGTTGGCCACGTCGGTGGTGGTGAGATTGCCGACGCGGAATGCCAGCCACACCAGGGCCGCGAGGCCGATGGTGACGAACACGCCGACCCACACTTCCACTGTTTTCCTGTTGGTCATGTCAAATCTCTCCCAGCATCAACGATGTCATCACAAAATCCAGCCCCAGCACCGCGAGCGACGAATAGACCACGGTGTGGTTGGTGGCGCGGCTGACGCCCTCGGAATTGGGCACCGCATCGTAACCCTCGAACACCGCGATCCAGGTCACCACCACTCCGAACACGATGCTCTTGATGACACCGTTCATGATGTCCTCGTGAAAATCGACACCGTTCTGCATCTGCGACCAGAACGCGCCGCTGTCCACACCGAGGAGGCCGACGCCGACCATCTGGCCGCCGTAGATACCGATGGCGCTGAACAGCGCCGCCAGCAGCGGCATGGCGATGACGCCGGCCAGAAAGCGCGGCGCGATCACGCGCATGACCGGGTTGACCGCCATCATCTCCATGCCGGCGAGCTGCTCGGTTGCCTTCATGAGGCCGATCTCGGCGGTGAGCGCCGAGCCGGCGCGGCCGGCAAACAGCAGCGCCGTCACCACCGGCCCGAGTTCGCGGAGCAACGACAGCGCCAGAACCAGGCCGAGCGACTCGGCGGCGCCGAACTTGACCAGCGTGTTGTAGAGCTGCAGACCCAGCACCATGCCGACAAACAGCCCGGACACCAGCACGATCGGCAGCGTGAACACGCCCACTGAATACAATTGCTGCACCACCAGGATAAGTCGTTTCACCATCACCCCGGCGTGACTCAGCACCTCCAGCAGAAACAGGGTCATGCGTCCGAGCCGCTCGATGGCGGCCAGGGTTCCGGCGCCGAGTGCCTGGAAGATTTTCACGTGCGGCGCTCCAGCAGGTCGTCGAGGTAATTGCGTGCCGGATAGGTATACGGCACCGGGCCATCCGGCAGTCCATCCATGAACTGGCGCACATGCGGCGAGGTCGATTGCTGCAACTCGGTCGGCGTGCCCTGGCCGAGGATGCGGCCATCGCCGAGCAGATAGGCATAATCGGAGATCAGCGAGGCCTCGGCCACGTCGTGCGACACGACGATCGAGGTGATGCCGAGCACCTGATTGAGTTCGCGAATCAGTTTGGCGATCACGCCCATGGAAATCGGATCGAGTCCGGTAAACGGCTCGTCGTACATGATCATCATCGGTTCCAGCACGATGGCGCGCGCCAGCGCCACACGTCGCGCCATGCCGCCGGACAGCTCCCAGGGCATCAGGTCGCGCGCGCCGCGCAGACCCACGGTCTGGAGTTTCATCAACACCACGTTTCTCAGCACCGCCTCGGGAAGCCGGGTGTGTTCGCGGATCGGGAAGGCCACGTTCTCGAACACGGACAAATCGGTGAGCAGCGCGCCGTGCTGGAACAACATGCCCATGCGCTTGCGCAGTTGGTACAGCTCGCGGATGTTCAGGTCCGGAACATTCAGTCCGTCCACGAGCACCCGACCCTGGCTGGGGCGCAGGCGTCCACCGATAAGATTCAGCAACGAGGTCTTGCCGCAGCCGCTGCCGCCCATGATGGCGGTGACCTTGCCGCGCGGAATGCTGAGCGTAAGGTTGTCCAGGATGGTGCGTGTGTTGTATTTAAAACTGACGCCCCGGATATCGACCAGGCTATCGCTATTAGGGAGAACTGCTGAGGCGGACACGCGCTGGGTTCCTGTTTCCTGTTATTTCTGTTGGCACGGACTCTGTGGAGACGGACTCGGCCATTCTAGTCGAGCCGCTCGTGGCTTGTCAGCCTGCCGCCAGTCAGCCGACGAACGTCTCCCGGCTGGAAGCCCGGCATATTCCGGTTACAATGCCGGTCAGCCCACACGGGCACTATACCCGCCAACTCATTCTGACAAGGAGTCTTATTTATGCGTCCGTCTGCTGCGCTGTCCGGCCCGCGACTGTTTATTGCCCTGCTGTTTGCCCTGGCCCCGGGCATCGCCTCCGCCGGTGGCGCGTTTCTCGCGAAAGGCGGTCTTGTGCGCCTGGCCGACGATACCCAATCGCTCGATGCCTCACAGATGCGTACATTCGATGAGACCAGCCAAAGCACCATGGGTCTCAGCATCGAAGCCCGCAAGCACAACGGTGTGACGTTTGGCGCCGAATTCCTGACTTTCCGTCATGACTTCACCCCGCCGGTTGCCGATCCGGGCGAGGGCCGGGTGTGGGTACTACAGTTCATGGGAAAGAAATATTTTCTCGATCAAGGACCGGTTCACCCGTTCATCGGCGCCGGCCTGGGGCCGGCCCGAGTGCGCTACAGCTACAATAATGCCGGTTCCAGGTATTCTGACGATGACATTGTGCTGACACTGAACGCCACGATCGGCCTTGAATTTCGCTTTGACAACCTGTCGTTCATGCTGGAAGCCAGAAACATGTATTTCGACGCCGAAAACGGGAAATACGACCCCAGCGGCGTTGCCGTGCTGGCCGGCTTCGGGTTCAACTGGTAATCCTGGCGCCGGTGTGTTGCCCGGCGCGGGTTATAACTAGTGTAGTGTTGCACTCTTGAAGGAACATTGCTTGTTCGTCATGTAGGTCGGCCTTCAGGCCGACATGTCGGGCTAAAACCGCAAGCAGGCCATCCCTGGCCTGCGGCCCTCGCCTCGATCCCATCGGCGAAGCCCGACCTACAGGGGGCTCCGGGAAGTTACCGGGAAGTGTTAAGTACCAAACAGAACGCAACACGACACTAGTTAAGCCCGGCGACCGGCTGTCCGGCGGCGCGCGCCGGCAGGTCGCCCGGTATATCCACATCGACCAGAATTCCGGGGTCGTCCACGTCGAGACGCGTCAGCGATGATGCGTGGCGTGCGAGCAGATCGCGCGCGCCGGCATCGCCCCTCAAGGACAATAGTTCGGCACCAAATCCGGCCGCAAAACCGACCGGGTGGCCGCGCCGGCCGGTATGAAACGGTGCCACCAGCGCCGATCCGGCGTGCAGTCGCGCGACCAGGCCCGCGATGGTGGAAATCTTGATGGACGGCATGTCGGCCAGCGCGATCAGCCAGGCATCGGCCGCGTGGGCGGCCGCGACGCCGGCCGCCAGGCTGTGCCCCATGCCCCATTCCGCTTCAGCGCATTCGACGATCCGCAAACCTTCCCCGGCAAGCAGTGCCGCCAATGCATCGTCCCCCGGCCGCACCACCGCGATGCTCCCGGGCACGGCGGCGATCAGCCTGCTGGCCGCCGCGACGGCCAGCGGCGTGCCATCCGCCAAAGGCGCCAGCAGCTTGTTTGAACCGAAACGGCGGCTGCTGCCCGCGGCCAGCAGGATACCTACGACACGTCGCATGTTTTTATCACCTGACTGAGGATGGGTGACGTGCCGGCGTGTGACGTTTGATTCTCGGCACGCAACACAATCCCGTTCCGCACTGCAGTCAGTTCGGCAAGAATTGCCACGGCGATCTCGCCCGGCGTGCGGCTGCCGATTGGCAGGCCGACCGGGCCATGCAGGCGCGCGATGGCATCGGACGGCAGCGCAAGCCCGGCAAGGCGCGCGCGGCGCTTGGCGTTGTTGGTGTGTGAGCCGAGCGCGCCGACGTAGAACGCCGGCGAGACAAGCGCTTCCATGAGCGCCAGATCATCAAGCTGCGGCTCGTGGGTAAGCGCGATCACCGCCGTGCGCGCATCGCGCGCCAGCGCGCACACGGCGTCATCCGGCGAGCGTGTGTCGAGCACCGCATCGGTTGCCTGCCATTGTGCGGCGTACTCCTCGCGCGGGTCGCAGACGATCACCTCATAATCGAGCGCCTGCGCCATTTGCGCGACGAAGCGCGACAACTGCCCGGCGCCGATCAGCAGCAGTCGCCACGCGGGACCGAATACCTTGATGAGGTTCGCGCCGTCGAAACGGAACGCGACGTCGCCATCCGGGGCATGCAGACTGACTTCGCCGGTCGCAAGACAGACGCGCCGCGCCGTAAGCCAGCGCGCGTCCATGGCACGCAGCATGGCGCGCAACGGCTCGGCGCTGGCGAGCTGTTCCACCACGAGATCGAGACGTCCGCCGCACGGCAGACCGAACCGGTGGGTCTGTTCGGGGGTGACGCCGTAGCTCTCGATGCGCGGCAACGCGGGCGACGCACCGTGGGCCGCGAGCCGCGCGCTGAGGTCGTCCTCGACGCAGCCGCCCGACACCGAGCCGACGAAACGCGCATCGTCGGCCCGCACCGCGAGCAGCGCGCCCGGCGGGCGCGGCGACGAGCCCCAGGTGCGCGCCACCGTGACGAGATAGACGCCGTGGCCGGCATCCAGCCAGCCGGCGGCAGCGGTCAGCACTTCACGGTCGGCGCTGTCCATGAACTATCCCGAACATCTGCCGCAAAGGCGCAAAGGTCGCAAAGAAATTTCTGTATTCATGTTTATCTTTGCGTCCTTTGCGCCTTTGCGGCAGGTGTTTTCGTTCAAACTCTTATCGGCAACTTGCGCACCGGCTTGCCGGTGGCGGCGAACACCGCGTTCGCCACCGCCGGCGCGATCGGTGGCGTGCCCGGCTCGCCGACGCCACCGGGATGCTCGGCGCTCTTCACGATGTGCACTTCGATCTCCGGCATCTCATCCAGACGCAGCAACGGGTAGTCATTGAAATTGCCCTGCTCGACGCGCCCGTCCTTGATGGTGATCTCGCCCTTGAGCGCGGCGGTCAGGCCGTAGACGATGCCGCTCTCCATCTGCGCGATGATCGTGTCCGGGTTCACCACCATGCCGCAGTCGATGGCGCACACCACGCGCTGCACGCGCACCTGGCCGCGCTCCACCGATACCTCCGCCACCTGCGCACAGTAACTGCCGAAGGCCTCGGCCACGGCGATGCCGCGCGTGCGGCCGGCGGGAAGCGGCGTGCCCCAGCCGGCCTTCCGGGCGGCCAGCTCCAGCACGCCCAGATGACGCGGGTGCCTGGCGAGCAGTGTGCGCCGGTATTCATAAGGGTCCTTGCCGGCCGCGGCCGCCAGCTCGTCCAGGAAGCATTCCGTAATATAGGCATTCTGCGAACTGCCCACCGAGCGCCAGAAACCGACCGGCACCGCGCCGTTTTCCATCACCCAGGACACGTGCAGGTTGGGAATGGCATAGGGCAGGTTGGCCGCGCCCTCGACCGAGGTGTTGTCGATACCGTTCTTGATGGAGTTCGGAAAGACGCGCGCGAAAATCGATGCGCCGGCCATTTCGTGTCGCCAGGCAAGCGGCATGCCCTCCTTGTCGAGCACGGCGCTCAGGCGATTGAGCGTGGCCGGCCGGTAGTAGTCGTGCTGCAGGTCGTCCTCGCGCGTCCACATCAGCTTTACCGGTGCGCCCGTGGCCATGGCCAACTGCACCGCCTCGGCCACGAAATCCTGCTCCGAGCGCCGCCCGAAACCGCCACCGAGGAAAGTGGTGTGGACCTTCACCTTCTCGGGCGGCAGGCCGGTGATCTGCGCTGCCACAAACTGCGTGCCGGTCTGGTTCTGGGTCGGCACCCATAGCTCACAACTGTCCTTCTTCACCACCGCCGTGCAATTCATCGGCTCCATGCAGGCGTGCGCGAGATACGGCACTTCGTACATCGCCTCGATGCGTTTGCCCGCGGCCTTGAGCGCCTTGCCGGCATCGCCGTCATTCCGCGCGCTGACATTTTTTTTCTTGAGCGCCTGTTCCAGTTGCGCGCGTATCCCGGCGCTGCTCAGCCTGGCATGTGCGCCCTCGTCCCATTCCACCGCGAGCGCATCGCGCCCCTGCTTGGCCGCCCAGAAACTGTCGGCCACGACCGCGATGCCGGAATGGATGGAAAGCACCTGGCGCACGCCCGGCACGCTCTTGGCCTTGGTGGCGTCGAATTTTTTCGGCTTGCCGCCGAACACCGGGCAGCGCGCCACCACGGCGGTGAGCAGGCCGGGCAATTTCACGTCCATGCCGAACACGGCGCTGCCATTCACCTTGCGCGGCGTGTCCAGGCGCGCCGTGGATTTGCCGATGAGCTTGAATTCGCCCGGCTCCTTCAGGAATACCTCGGCCGGCACCGGCAGGGTCGCGGCCTTGGCTGCGAGCTCACCGTAACTTGCCTTGCGCTGGCTGGTCTTGTGCAGGACCACACCGTTCTCGGCACGGCACTCATCTTCTTTCACCTTCCAGGTCTGGGCGGCGGCGCGAATCAGCAGATCGCGTCCGGCCGCGCCGGCCTGGCGCAGCGGCGTCCAGAAGGCGCGCACCGCGGTGCTGCCGCCGGTGAGTTGCTGGCCGATGAGCGGATTGGTGTAGGCCTTGTCGGCCGGCGCCATTTCCACCTTGATGCGCGCCCAGTCGCATTCGAGTTCCTCGGCGAGCAGCATGGGAATGGCGGTGTACACACCCTGCCCCATCTCCGAGCTGGCAACCCGCAGCGTGACGGTATCGTTGGCATCGATGCGGATCCAGGCATTCGGCACGAATTCATTCGCTGCCGCTGCCGCTTCACCCGCGCGATTCGCGAGCGGCAGATGGAAGCCAATGAGCAAACTGCCGCCCGCCACCGCACTGGCCTTGAGAAAAGCGCGGCGCCCCGGCCGGAGAACTGCTCCTGCGTTTGTCCAGTGAAGGAAACCTCGTTCACTGACGGCTTCGCGCTCGGCACTCCCGCCATCCATGGCGGTCGGCCGGAAAACTGCTCCTGCGTTTTCGGCACTCCCGCCATCGGTGAATGAGGCTTCATTCACTGTCGGATTAACCGATTCGGGCAGCGTGAGATCATTCATGTCACGCCCCCTTGGCCTTCAACTCAGCGGCCTGCTTGATAGCGCGACGGATGCGCGAGTAGGTGCCGCAGCGGCACAGCACGCCGGACATGGCCTGGTCGATGTCGGCATCGGTCGGCTTCGGTTTCTTGGCGAGCAGTGCCGCGGCCGCCATGATCTGGCCGGACTGGCAGTAACCGCATTGCGGCACATCGAGCGCGATCCAGGCGCGCTGCACCGGATGGCTGCTGTCTTTTGACAGGCCTTCGATGGTGGTGATGGATTTGCCGGCGACCGCCGACAGCGGCGTGACACAGGCGCGCACCGGCGCGCCGTCCACGTGCACCATGCAGGCGCCGCACAGCGCGATGCCGCAGCTGTACTTGGTGCCGGTCAGGCCGAGCGTGTCGCGCAGCACCCAGAGCAGGGGCGTGGCCGGGTCCACTTCCAGGTCGCGTACCTCGCCATTCACGGAAAGAGAGATCATGCCTGCCTCCTTATGACGTTCTTGTTTCGGAATCCCTGACCGGCGCCTTGATTGCGCTTCATCATACCCCGCCAGCGCAGCGGTTCAAGAAGGCCCGGACAACCGGTCAGGCGAGCAGGCTCTCGCGCAGCGCCGGCTCCTCAAGCCGATCCAGAAACCAGGCCAGCGCCTTGCCGCGCTGCGCGGTGCGCCAGGCGATATACAGCGGCGTGCCGAGCCGTGTTTCGACCACCTGCCGGATCAGCAGCCGGCCGGCCTGCACGTCGGCACGCGTCAGGTGCAGCGGCAAAAAACCCACACCCAGTCCGGCACATTGAAAGCGGATCTTGCTGCGCATGTCCGGCACCGTGAGCACGTCCTGGCCGCTCAGCAACCCCGAGGTGCGCGGCGGCAGGTTGCGCGAGCTGTCGGCGGCGGCGATCGAGCGATGCCGCACAATCACCTCCGGTGGCAGCGGTTGCGGCGCATCCGCCAATGGATGCGCCGGTGCCAGCATGAATGCCCACTGCACCAGCCCGAGCGGGCGCGTGCTGTAGCCGCCGCCCGCCGGGCCGTCGCTCGGTGCACCGATGACCAGATCGGCACGCCCGCTGACCAGCGCATCCCACGCGCCGCCATAGACCTCCGTCAGCAACTTGAGGCGCGTGCCGCAGGTGGAGCGATAAAACTCATCCAGCAGCGGGAACAGCCGCTCCATGGGCACGAGGTCATCGACCGCGATGCGCAGCTCCACTTCGTAACCGGTGGCGACGCGCTGGACGCGCGCTTCGAGTTCGCCGGCCGCGGCCAGCAGCCGCCGGCCCTCGCGCAGCAGTTCGCGCCCGGCCTCGGTGAGTTGCGCGCGGTGGCCGCTGCGATCGAACAGCGCAACATCCAGGTCCTCTTCCAGTTTCTGCACGGCATAGGTAATGGCCGACGGCACACGATGCAGCGCCTCGGCGGCCGCGGCGAAACTGCCTTCACGGTCTATGGCATCAATAACGGTAAGGGCATCAAGACTCAGGCGCATCGCTTGTTCAGTGGATTTGAATGACTCTGCCGGAATTCTTCGCTATTCACGCTCGGATGACAAGAATATGCTGATATTCGATTTCAGAATTAATCGCGGCCAGAAGGCCGCTCCTACAGGCCGGTGTGTGCAGGAGCGACCTCCGGGCCGCGATTGGAATTAGGTGAACAATCCGGAACATGATCGATATTCGAAAAGGCACGGAACGCGGCCATGCCAACCATGGCTGGCTGGACAGTTTTCACAGTTTTTCCTTCGCCGATTATTTCGATCCGGCGCATGTGCAATTCTCGGTACTGCGCGTCATCAACGAAGACCGGGTGGCGCCGGGCGCCGGCTTCCCGACCCACGGTCACCGCGACATGGAGATCGTGAGCTACGTGCTGGAGGGCGCGCTCGAACACAAGGACAGCCTCGGCACCGGTTCGGTGATCCGCCCCGGCGACGTACAGCGCATGAGCGCCGGCACCGGTGTGCGCCATAGCGAGTTCAATGCCTCGGCTACCGAACTGGTGCACTTCCTGCAAATCTGGATCCTGCCGGATCGTGCAGGTCATGCGCCAGGATACGAGCAAAAGCATTTCGCTCCGTCCGAACTCAACGGCCAGTTGCGCCTCATCGCCTCGCCCGACGGGCGCGACGGCTCAGTCACTATTCACCAGGATGCCTTTCTCTATGCCACCCGGCTCAATGGCAGTGCCGCAGTTTCGCACGCGCTCGCGCCGGGCCGGCACGCGTATATTCACATCGCGCGCGGGCAGGTGGCACTGAACGGCACAGCGCTGGTCGCAGGCGATGGCACACGCGTCGAAGATGAAACACAACTGCGCCTCGGACAGGGTCGCGATGCGGAAGTGCTGGTGTTCGATCTGCCGTGACGCTCTCAACCAGGAACAAACCATGAAGCTCTATTACGTCCCCGGCGTCTGCTCACTGGCCTCGCACATCGCCCTGCGCGAGGCCGGACTCGATTTCGAACTCGACAAAATGGACCGCGACACCCGCCGCACCGCTTCCGGCGAGAACTATCTGGAGGTCAATCCGAAAGGCTCGGTACCGGCGCTGCGCCTCGACAACGGCGAGGTGCTGACCGAAGGCGCGGTGATTCTCCAGTACATTGCCGACCAGAAACCGCAGTCCGGATTGGCGCCGGCCGCCGGTACGATGGAACGCTACCGCCTGGACGAATGGCTGAACTACATCGCCACCGAAGTGCACAAGCAATACAGCCCGTTGTTCAATCCGAAGCTCCCACCGGAATGGCGCGAGAACCAGCTCAGCCTGCTGGCCAAACGCTTCGACTACCTGACGCAACGCCTCGGCAACCGGCCTTACCTCATGGGCGAGCGTTTCACGGTTGCCGATGCCTACCTGTTTGTCGTGCTGGGCTGGAGTCCGCGCCTCAAGGTAGATCTCGGCCCATGGCCGGCACTGACGGAATACCTTGGGCGCATCGCGGCACGACCTTCAGTGCAGGCGGTGCTCAGGGCGGAAGGACTTACGAAGTAGCAAGGCGTGGCGAACGCCGCGGAATTTTTCACTAACCTCAACAACACGGAGAACGATCCATGCAAAACACCATTGACAAGTTCGGCCCGCTCGTCGGGCGCATCCTGCTCGCGCTCATCTTCCTCAAGTCCGGCATCGGCAAGATCGGCGGGTTCGCCGCTACCGCCGGTTATATGTCGAGCAAAGGTCTGCCGATGGTGGATGTGCTGCTCACCATCACCATCGTCATTGAACTCGCCGCGTCCGCCATGATCATTGTCGGCTTCAAAGCCCGGCTCGGTGCCACTGCCCTGCTGCTGTGGATGATTCCGGTGACCGTCATCTTCCATAACTTCTGGGCAGTGCCGGCCGAGATAAATATGTTCATGAAAAACCTGGCGATCATGGGCGGCTTACTGCTCATCATGGCCAACGGTTCCGGCCCGATGAGTGTCGACAAAAAGTAAGTCTCACAACGGGCTGCGCAAGCGGCCCGTTTCTTTTTACATGTAGCCGTAGGGTGGGGCCCTGCCCCACCCTACTGAGAACCGCGCATGCCTGACCAGACAGGAAACAGACAACGTTCCGTCGTCACCGTGATTGACAGCGTGCGCACGCTGGAAGGCGGCGGCTTCCCTGTGCGCAGACCCTTTCCCACGAAGGAGCTGATGCAGGTCGATCCGTTTCTGCTGCTCGATCATCTCGGGCCGGTCACCTGGGGGCCGGGCGAAGGCATCGGCGCACCCGATCATCCGCATCGCGGTTTCGAGACCGTGACCTATCTGTTATCCGGCGGATTCCAGCACAAGGACTCGGCCGGTCATGCCGGCAAGCTTCTGCCCGGCGATGTGCAGTGGATGACGGCCGGTGCCGGCGTGGTGCATTCCGAAGTACCCTCGGACGAATTCATGCGCGACGGCGGCGTGATGCACGGCTTCCAGATCTGGGTGAACCTGCCGGCGCACGACAAGATGATGACGCCGCGCTATCAGGAGATCCCGCGCACCGGCATCCCGCAGGCAGTCAGCACCGACGGCAAAGTGAAGGTGGGCGTGATCGCCGGCCAAGCCATGGGCGTGAGTGCCGTCATCGACACGCGCACGCCAATCCATTATCTGCACTACACCCTGCAGCCGGGTGGCGCGACGACGCAGTCCGTGCCGGCCGGCTACAACGCGCTTGTCTACCTCATCTCGGGCACGGTGCAGGTCGGTGCGGATCGCAAGCCGGTGCGCGAAGGTCAGATGGCACGACTCGGTGATGGCAATACGGTGTCACTCTCGGTCGATAAGGATGCCGACTCACCGGCCGACCTGCTGCTGCTCGCCGGTGTGCCGCTCAACGAGCCGGTGGCGCGCTACGGCCCGTTCGTGATGAACACGCGCGAGGAAATCGAGCAGGCATTCCGCGATTACCAGTCCGGACGCATGGGCAGGATCGATTTCTGATACAGCGAGATCCGCCTCTCCCCGCGGGAGGCGAGACGGGGCGCTCGCTCCACAAGCTTGTAACAGCAGAAACAACTGCTCACTGAGCAGTCACGGCATTTCCCGGCACGTCAACGGCTGATGCCGACTCCGACTCCGAAGTGGAATTGCGGCTTGGTGGCTTCTTCATCCGGCGTTGGCCACAAGAACAGGTTTTTGATCGCCAGTACCGGGAACACATAGTGCGCCTCACCCACACTACCAGCGCGCGTTTCGTTGACCGTGCCCGTCATCGTCACGAGCCGGCCTTCTGCGTAATTCGCCAGCTCCAGATAGCCGGAATGCAGAGCAATGAAACGCCCGCCTGCTTTTGCCTCCCGTTGCGGGCGACCGTGTTCATCCAGCGGGTAGCTCAGAACTTCCAGCTGGGTCTGGCTGGCCAGATTCCTGGCCGCCACGATGATGCCGCCCCAGGCGATGGTTTTGTTCTGGACCAGTCCAATGTTGTTCGCGGCCTGTTGCGGAGTGATGCGCTGTTCCGCGGCGCCGATGTCGAAGCGTGTGGCGCAACCGCCGAACAGCAGCGCGACGAGAAGGAGGAAGGAAATGTGTAAAGGCAGGGTCGGCATGGGTATAGCCCTCTTGGTGTGTCGTTCTGGCGCGGGGCTGAACTGCTCAGAAGCCCAAGTCAGAGAGAAATCCATTCGAAATATTAGCAAAAATTGCTCTCTGACCAGAATGGCACTTGAAAACTCTCAGAGCGCGCGGAACTCTGTTGCGCCGCAGAACTCGCAAGGCGAGAGCATATCGTAACCCTCGACCAGGGCCACCGGCGCACGGCAATGCGTGCATTCATAGAGCCCGGCGGAAAATTTCCGCGGCGTGACAGGAATCACATCAAGAACCCGCGGGGGCGGGCCGCTATACCCGCTGCTACGGCCGCAACTGTCGCAGGGCGGCAACTCGCGCTGGGTTTCGGTAAATATCACGGGCTGGTGGCAGGCATTGCACTCGTAGCGACCGCCTGGATACTCCACTACATTTCTCGCCGCCTCGGCCTCGGCCTCGACTTGGACCAGCAGATTCTTGAACTCCTCACCCGCCATCCGGGCGCGTGTGCTCGCCGTGCGCGCAGTCCGGATGGCGTCCCGCATTTCCTGAGAAAGCATTTGAGCCCGTTCTTTCGCCGATGCCATAACTATCTCCCCCGTGAGTACCACAACTCGCTAACCGCTGTTCATCCTTCCA
Source organism: uncultured Acidiferrobacterales bacterium (assembly GCA_964355495.1). Classification (GTDB taxonomy): domain Bacteria; phylum Pseudomonadota; class Gammaproteobacteria; order Acidiferrobacterales; family UBA6901; genus UBA6901. Next base: position 2,896 of record CAYHES010000012.1, on the reverse strand, counting down.
CGGCACAGCGGCGATTCAGGTGTTACAACTCGCAGACCGTGCAGCCGAATTTCACGGCGCATGAACGGGCGTCATGGCATCACGGCCGTTGTGCATTGCCGCCGTTCACATCCACCTGTCGGTGGCAACCGGAACAGCGCTTGGTCGGTCCAGCAGCTTGTTCGCTGCGACGCAGCCTGTCATGACAGCCGATACAGTTGCCATGAAAAGCAGTGCGGGAATCCGGCAAGGTGGGCGCAGAAGGACGATGACACTGCCGGCAGGTCTCACGCACATCGGCTCCCGTCGAGGTGTGATGACAGATAGCACAATTTCCCTTTTCGTACGCAATGTGGCGGCCGTGGTCGAAAGACACGGCGCCGGCGCGCGACGGCAACTCGATGGCCACGGCCGAGGCAGCGGTCGCGAACAGCACGAGCAACAGGAAGGTGCGCAGGATCATCGGGCCGCAGCGCCTCAATTTCTTTGCCAGGCCAGCAATAGTGCGAGTGCCAGTAGCGCTGTAACCGCTACAGCGGCCATCACCCGTGCCATCCATAAGCGCATTGTCGTTGCCTCCTCAGACCCAGTCGAAAATTTCGAAGTGCATGCGGCCGAGCGATACGCCCGCCTTGCGTAACGCCGTTTCCACCACGGCCAGCATCGGTTGCGGGCCGCAGACATAATACTGGCAGCGACGACAGTCCGCAGGCAGGTGCCGCACAAACATCTCGGAGGTGAGCATGCCGCGCTCGCCGGGCCAGTCGGCGGGCGGCTGACGCAACACAATCACCGTGCGCAGTCGCAGCCGCCCGGCCAGGGATTCGAGCTCTTCGCGGAACGTGAGATTGTCTAAATCGCGGTAGGCGTAAACGAGCGTAATGGACCGCTGGTCGCCGCGGTCGGCGAGCGTGCGCAGCATGCACATCAGCGGCGCCATCCCGATGCCGCCGGCAATCAGCACCAGGCCCGTGGCGTCATGCCGGTCAGGACTGAAGGCGCCATACGGCCCGTCGACGTAGGCGGTTTGACCGGGTGCGATGGCGCCGACGGTGGCGGTGAAATCACCGAGCGCCTTGATGGTGAAGGCAATGCGGCCCGGCTGTTGCGCGCTCGACACGATGGAGAACGGATGCTCCTGCATGGACCATGGCCCATGGCCGATGGTCAGCCAGGCGAACTGCCCGGGCAGAAAACGAAACCCGCTGTGCCCGGACGGACTCATGGTCAGCGTCCAGGCCCGGCCGCGCTCCGGCGTCACGCTCTCCACCACGTACGGCCGCCACCACAACAGCGCGGGCCGGATGACGCGCATATAGATCACGAGCGCGATCCAAAGCACTGCCAGCAGCACGAGCAGGAAACGCATGGCCGGTGCGCTGAAGTAGTAGTTGATGCCCGCCACATGCACCGCGCTCAGCGCCAACGCAGTGATCGCCAGCACAGCATGCGCCTTGCGCCACAAATCGTAACGCAGATGCAGCGCCTTGCGTGCCACCGAGCTGCCCACCAGCAAGCCGAGCGCAATCAGCGCACCCACGCCGGCGTGCATGGAGCCGGGTCCATCGGGTTTGAGGTAATGCCAGAGCGGCGGTTCGAGGCCGAGCAGAATCAGCACATGCAGCAGCACGACGCCGAGAATGGCGATACCGATCAGGCGATGGAAGTAGAAAATAACATCCACGCCGAACGGAGCCGCCGCGCGGCGAAAGCGCGCGGTCAGCAGCAGCATCGCCCCCATCAGACCGAGCGCGCCGATCCCGAGCGCCACCGCAAAGTCCCAACCGAACCCGTTGCCGGGCGGCGCGGAAATGCTGACCGCCACCATCAGCGGCGCCAGTGCCAGCACCAGGTAAAGAGCGATCCACACTACCCTGCTCAAGGAACCCATCGGTTCATGTCCCGTTTCTCAGTTCCTGTTGTACTTGGAGAATTCTGATTACGCTTTGTAGGTCGCCCTTTAGGCCGACACATCGCCCTGAAGGGCGACCTACGACCGCCATGGATGGCGGAAGTGCGGAAAACGCAGGAGCAGTTTTTCCGCCGACCGGATCAGGCCATGTCCCGGAAATTGTGAAGCACTGCACCAGAACACGCGAACCAAGACTGCGGCCCGTCAGGAACGCCAGACTTAAGCGAATGGTTATACCTCATTCTGCAAACAGCCACTGCGGATTCCATACCACCTCCCACAGATGCTGATCGGGATCCTGAAAGTAGCCCGCGTAGCCTCCCCAGAAGGTTTCCTGGGCGGGTTTTACGATGATTGCACCCGCCCTCCTGGCCTGCTCCATCACCGCATCGACCTCGGCCCTGGAAGCAACATTATGCCCAAGCGAGAGTTCGGTAGCACTCGGCTTACCCAGCGCGAGACCGGAATCCTGCGCAAGGCTTGTGCGTGGCCAGATCGCGAGCTTGAGTCCGGCCTGCAGGTCAAAGAAGGCAACCGCGCCGTGCTCGAATTCCGTTCCGATGATGCCTTCCGTCTTCAGCCCAAGGCCATCACGGTAGAATCGGAGTGATCTTTCCAGATCATCGACGCAGACTGTGACGACAGTGATTCGTGGCTTCATGAATTATCGAGGTAACCTCACATATTTGTGATAATACCAATATTTTAGCGAGCACTTTAATCCGATCCCAATACTGCTGAAGTCCTCGACTCGGGTTTCTTTCCAAAACCTTGCGGTGCTCGTGCACAGCGTACGTGGTGAACGTCAAAACTAACGCCGAGAAATATTATGTGTAGGGTGGGTGGAGCGAAGCGATACCCACCGATCGACAAAAACATTCGGCGCAATTCGCTACGCTCATTGGCGCCCTACGAATGCGCCTTACGCGTTACGAATGCGCCTTACGCGTTGTAGCTTTGGGCTTTATGACGTAGTTCCAGTCGCCATGAAACTTATTACGTTCC
>CAYHES010000011.1:0-28088 GCA_964355495.1 uncultured Acidiferrobacterales bacterium | reverse complement strand
CCGGACTTTCAGTCCGTAACCCCAACCCACCGGCTTTAGCCGGTGGTTGTTGAGTTTGCGGGGTGTATTGCCCGGTTCCTTGCCGTTCAGACTGGCTGGCTTTTGGCTCATCAGTTTTTCCGCACGCAACGAGGTTGATGCAAAGTGGCAGCCGGGTAGGGTGGGCACGTTTTTGTGCCCACGCGGATTCAACACAGCGTGGGCAGACGAAAACCCTGTCTGCCCACTCTACCCGGTTTCTTCCGTGCAACTCACACCACCTCCCACGGCTTCGCCGCTTGCCCGCCCAAATCGCGGCTGCCGTGTATCACTGTCAGGATGTGCACCTGATCGGTTTCGACAAGGTAGATGACGCGGTAGCTTTGGAAGATCAGCTCTCGCACGTCTTCGCGCTCGTTCGCTTCCGGCACTTGTCGTCCGAGCCTCGGGTGATCCATCAGCACGCCGACCGCCTCGATCAGCCGGTCGACAAACTGCTCGGCGTAGTAAGGGACGTCGCGGGCGATGTAGTCGTAGAGATCATCGAGATCGGCCTCGGCAACGTCCGACCAGACTATCCTCATGCGCGTTGTTTTTTATCCAGCAGCCGGCGCTTCACTTCCTCGTGCGGGACGGTGCGGCCCTCGGCCACGGCCTTCAAGCCTGCCTCGATCTTCTGCTTCACATACAGCTCGTACATGATGTCGTTCCAGGAGGCCTGGTCGGGCAAATGCTCGATCAACTCTTTAGCGGTTTGCTTGGGCGTGGCCATGGGATACCTCGTTTAAGCTCTGGAATTCTGTGTCTTCGGTAAAAAAGTATCGATGTTTCGCAGCAACGTTTCCTGCTCGTATATAGCCACATATTAATGGCGGACGCCAGCGTCCACTGAAATACCAAACGCCTGAGAGGCTGGCGATGGGGCGTCAGATCACCCGATCATTGCCGCCATCCACCGGTATCTGCGCGCCGGTGGTCTTGGCGAACAACGGGCCGCACAGTTCGGCGGCGAGTTCGGCGACGTCGCGGCTGGTGACTTCGGTCTTGAGCAGGTTCTTGCGTTTGTATTGTTCGATGCTCAGGCCGTAGTGCGCGGCGCGGGTGCTGAGCACTTCTTCCGTCCAGATGCCGGTGTCGAACACCGCATCCGGGTGCAGGGTGTTGAGGCGGATGCCGTCGCTGGCCCATTCGAGCGCGGCGACGCGCGCGAGTTGTTGCAGCGCGGCCTTCGAGGCCGAGTAGGCGGCCGCGCCCGGGCCGGGCGCCGGCACGTTCTTCGAACCGATGACCACCACGCGCCCGCCGTGCGGCGCCAGCTTGAGCAGGGCGTGCGCCTCGCGCAGCAGCGCGAGGTTGGCGTCGAGGTTGACGCGCATCACCTTGTGCCACTCGGCCATGGCCAGCGACTCGATGCGCGTGCCGGGCGGGAACAGGCCGGCGTTCAGAATCAGCATGTCGAGTCCACCGAAGGCGCGCACGCCGTGTTCGATGGCCTGTATCAGGCGCGGCTCGTCGGTCACGTCGCACACGAAGCCGGCGAAGTCCGGGCGGTGGTGGAGTTTGGCGACGGCCGGATCGATGTCGAGGCCGATCACCGCCGCGCCGCGCGCCAGCAGCGACTCGACGCAGGCCTTGCCGATACCGGAGGCGGCGCCGGTGACCAGCGCGACTTCCCCGGCGAACAGCGGCGGCTTGCCGCTTTTCTTGAGCTTGGCCTGTTCCAAGTCCCAGTATTCGACAGCGAAAATATCTTTCGGCGAGAGCGCCTGATAACCGCCGAGGCGCGCGGCGCGTAATTGGATGTCCATGGTGTGCGAGTAGATGTCGTGCACGATCGCCGCCTCTTTGGCGCTGCGCCCCAGGGAGCACACGCCGAGTTGCGGATCGAGCAGCACGCGCGGCGCCGGATCGAGCATGGTTTTCGGTTCCCCGGCCTGCGCGCCGTAGGCCTCGAAGTATTTGCGGTAGGCGTCGGCATAGGCGGCGACATCGCGCCCGAGCAGCGGCAGGTGCTTGGTGCGGATGGCGTGATCGGGCGTGGCCGGACCCTGTTGCGTGAGTCTGGCCAGATCCTCGCGGCGCGCGAAGGCGAGGCTGCGCGAATCGGTGTGCGCGCACAGAATCAGCGGAAAGCCGGCGGTTTGTGAGACCTGATAGCGCAGTGCCGCCAGCTCGCGCCGCAACGGCACCGGCCCGGGGGTGAGTGCCGGCGCCGAAATGTTCCAGGCGTTGTGCTTGGCAAGGTAATCCTCGGCGCGTGTCACCAGGTCGATCATGCGCTGGTAAGACTCGCGCGCGGTGTTGCCGAAGGCAAACACACCGTGGTGCAGCAGGATCATGCCGATGGTCTTCGGTCCGGCCGCCGCCGGGAAGCGTTCGGCGACGGCGCGTGCCAGGTCGAAACCCGGCATGACGTAGGGAATGATCACCACGTTGTCATGGTAGATATCACGAATACGCGCTTCGCCGTCGCGGCTGTTCATGATGGCAAGCACCGCGTCGGCGTGGGTGTGGTCCACGAATCGATACGGAAGGATGGCGTGCAGGATCGCTTCGACCGAAGGTGTGGGTGCATCGGCGCGCGTCATGTGCGTGCGCAGCGCGTTCACCATCTCCGGGTCGGAGAGCGTCGGCAGTTTCGCCAGTTTGAGCAGCGGGTGAAGCCGCACCGGCGCGAAGCTGCTTGCTTCGATGTGCTCCAGGTCGGCGCCACTGCCCTTGACGTACAGCAGCGTCTCCTCCTCGCCCAGCAGATTCTTCTCGGTTACCTTGACCGAGGTATTGCCGCCGCCGTGCAGCACCAGCGTCGGTTCGCGGCCGAGCAGGCGTGAACTGTATACGCGTTGTCCCAGTTCACCCTGATAGAGGCTGGCTTCGTCGTCGTTCCACAGGCTTTTCATGATGGCGCCCTTCTTGTTGTGGTGCCGGATGCCGGCATTTAAGGTGTAGCGGCGTTCGGCAGGTATTTGAGGCTGAGATAGAAAAGCACCGCGATGAACACGAAGTAGACCAGCAGGCGCAGTTTCTTATTCACGGTATGTCGAAACGGTTGCGTGGCGTCAGGATCAGTTGGCCGCCAGGGCCACCACGGATTGAGCGCGCCCGCGTTGTTTGGCGTGGCTCAGGGCCTCGTCGGCGCGCTTGAGCAGCGCGTCCGGCTGCTCGCCATGCGAATAGAGCGTGAGCACGCTTGAGAACGACGGCAGCGGAAGATTCTGGCCGTTGAACTGGATGAAGGTGCCGGCCGCGTGTTTCTGCGCCTTGTCGATGGCGCGCGTGGCCCCGTCCTTCTGGGTATTCGGCAGCAGCACCGCAAACTCATCATCGCCGTAACGCGCCACCAGGTCGTAGCCGCGAAACAGCGACATGATCTCGCGCGCATAGGTGTGCAGGATGGCGTCGCCGGCGGCGTAGCCATGCCGCTCGTTGACGGTCTTGAGATCGTCCAGATCGATCAGCGCCAGCGCCAGCGAGAAACCGTAGCGCCGCGCGCGTCCGATCTCGGAGTCCAACTGGCGCAGGAAGGCGCTGCGGTTGGGCAGCCCGGTGAGTTCGTCGGTCAGGCTGTTCTTGCGCGCGTGGTCGAGCGCCTTCTCCATCTGCCGCCGGTCCTCGGCCATGACCCGCAGGCCGCGGCGTGTGTCGGTGAGATTTTTTTCCAGCGTTCGATGTTCGGAAATGAGTTCCTCGATGCCGCTCTTGAGCAGGCGCTTGAGCTCGGCCACGTCCGGCGTATCGCCGCCCTGATCGAGCGTCAGCAGGCTGGTCTGCAGCAGGGCGTCGAAATCGTGGCTGCGGGTGAGCGCGTCGGCCATCTGGTGTGCGAGCTGTTCGGGCAGGGATTCGCCGATAGAATCGCGGCGAGGGTCGCGTGCCAGGGATGGCCCGTCTGCGGTTTCGCCAGCGCGGCGCACGCCATGCCCGGCCGTGGCGGGTTTGCTGACCAGCTCCGCCACCGGCGGGGTAACGGGCGCCGCGGGTGCGCGCACTTCGGGAACCGGGTCGGGCCTGCGTGCCGCCGTTTCGGCACGCTGCGCTGTTGCCGCCGGTGTCGGTGCGCTCGCGGTCGGTACGGCGGGTACTGGCCGCGCCGGAATTTCCGCCAGGTAGGGACGCAGACGTTGCTGGATGACCTTGATCTTGATGCGCGTGGCCGGATCGCTGTCCGGGCTGTCGAGATAGCGCACCAGCAGCTTGTCGACAAACGCCAGGAAGGCCGCCTCGATGCGGGTGGCGCCGAACTTTCGCAGCCCGCGCTCGATGAAGCCGTGCAGCACCGCGCCATCGGCGGTTTTCTTCAGGCCATCCAGTATCGCCTGGACGCTGGCCAGCAGTTGGTTGTCGGCGGCCGTCGTGGAAGCGGTCATGGGCGCTGAGGTATCTCGTGGGGCTGCTCAAAAAGTATGCAATCCAGCCGGGACAACGCCCATTTTTGCCGGACGAACGCCATTAACCGCCGGACAGTCGGGCGGCTCATGCCGGATAATGCGCCGGGTAGGGCGCGCGCGCCACACCCGTCTCGATCGCGGCGCGTGCCACGGCCGGCGGCACGGTCGCGAGCAGGCGCGGGTCGAGCGGCTTGGGAATGATGTAGTCGCGTCCGAAAGCGAGCTGCGTGAGTTGGTAGGCGGCCAGCACTTCCTGCGGCACCGGCAGACGCGCCAGCGCGGCGATCGCATGCACCGCCGCGATCTGCATTTTCTGGTTGATCGTGCGTGCGCGCACATCGAGCGCGCCGCGGAAGATGAACGGGAAGCCGAGCACGTTGTTCACCTGGTTCGGGTAGTCGGAGCGCCCGCAGGCCATGATGAGATCGCCGCGCGCGGCGTGCGCCAGCTTCGGGCTGATCTCCGGATCCGGGTTGGCGAGCGCGAACACCACCGGCTTCGCCGCCATGCTGCGCAACATCTCAGGACTCACCAGGTTCGCGCCGGACACACCGAGGAACACGTCGGCGTCCCGCATGGCGTCGGCGAGCGTGCGTTTCGGCGTTTCCACCGCGAACGCGCGCTTGTGCGGATTGAGGTCGCTGCGCCCGCTGTGAATCACACCATTGCGATCCACCAGCAGGATGTTGGCGCGCCGCACGCCGAGTTCGATCAGCAGGTTGAGCGAGGCGATGCCGGCCGCGCCGGCGCCGAGGCCGACGATGCGCGCGTCCGCGATGTTCTTGCCTTGCAGTTCGAGCGCGTTGAGCAGCGCCGCGCCGATGATGGTCGCGGTGCCGTGCTGGTCGTCGTGGAATACCGGGATATCGAGTTTCGCGCGCAGCGCCGCCTCGATCTCGAAGCACGCCGGGGCGGCGATGTCTTCGAGGTTGATGCCGCCGAAGGTCGGCGCGATGGCGATCACCGTGTTGATGAATTCCTGCGGCGTCCTGGCGTCCACTTCGATATCGAATACGTCGATGTCGGCGAAGCGCTTGAACAACACCGCCTTGCCTTCCATCACCGGCTTGCCGGCGAGTGCGCCGACGTTGCCGAGCCCGAGCACGGCGGTGCCATCGGTGATCACCGCCACCAGGTTGCCCTTGCTGGTGTAGCGATAGGCGGCCTCCGGGTCGGCGGCGATGGCGCGCACCGGCTCGGCCACGCCCGGCGTGTAGGCGAGCGCGAGATCCTGCTGGCTGGCGCAGGGCTTGGTGGACTCGACGCGGATCTTGCCGGGCTTTGGCAACGCGTGATAGTCGAGCGCGGCTTTTTTCAGGTCGTTCGTCATGTCGTCGGGTGTACTGGAGTATGGTTAGTTTTGTGCAAGCGTGCACTCCCTAGCGGATGAGCTTCACGAGTTCGCCGGGCACGGGCTCGCCCTGCGGGTATTTTCCGTTGAGCAGGCGCAGGATCGCCTCCGGCTCGTTCTTGAGCGGCGCGCGGCGCGCGAGCGCGGCGAAGTTGTCGCCGGCGCGCGCCGTCATCAGCGTAATGCGCTGGCCGCGGGCGAGGGCGCGCTCTTCCGGACGCAGTGCATGCAGGCTCTGCACGCTGTCGAGGAAGGCGCGTTCGACCGCAGCGTTGGCGTCGCGCGCCGCACCGAAGAAACGAAACGCCTGCCCATGCAGGAACACCACCGCGATGCGCGTGTCGCGCGGCCCGAACGGTGTCTGCATGCGGGTGATGCCGGCGTAGGCCGGCAGCCCGTTCACCTTGAGTGCCTGCGTGTCATGCAGGTCGCGCAGCTTCATGCCGACCACCAGGTATTCCTGCGGTGTGCGCACACTGCCCTTGTCCGTGGTCTGCATCTCCACCAGCGCATCCTGCGCGGGGTTGACCGCGAGCAGGCGTTCCGGATTGTTATCGATGCGCCAGCCGGCCGGGAAGCGTACCGCGAAATCGAGGCCCTGGTGATAGAAGTCGGTGCCGCGCCGGACGCCCTGCGCCTCGCTGTCGTTCCAGGCCAGGCCGTCGAGCAGCTTCAGGTAGGCCGTGCGTTCCACGCGTCCGTTGGTCACGCTGCGGTGTTTTTCCGCTTCGCCCACGACCTGTTGCAGGCGCTCATCCGCGCTCGGATGGCTGGCGAACACGCCGTGGTAGACGCGCGGCGCGCGTCCTTCCTTGGTGGCGAGCGCCTTCTCGAACACTTCCTGGTTCTTGAGCAGCGCGATGACCTCGATCATCGCCTGCGGATCGTAATCGCTGCGCGCGATATATTCCGCGCCGAGCCGGTCGGCCTCCAGCTCGTGGTCGCGTCCGTAGCCGGACAGCAGCGCGTTGCCGAGGGTGTTGAGCAGCGACTGACCGGCACGCGACCCGAGTTCCGGCAGCAGGATCGAGCCGATCGTGAAGCCGACGTTGGCCGCCACCGCCGCCGAGTACTGGCGCACCGCATGGCGCGCGGTGACGTGCCCGATCTCGTGGCCGAGCACCGCGGCCAGTTCGGCCTCGGAATTGAGATGCGCCATGATGCCGCGCGTGATGTAGATGTAGCCGCCGGGCAGCGCAAAGGCATTCACATCCGGCGAATCGAGCACAGTGAAGCGGTACTGGAGTTGCGGACGGTGGCTCTTCGCCGCCAGGCGTTCGCCGACCTGCTGTACGTACGCCTGCAGGCGCGCATTCGCATACACACCGTATTGTTTGCGCACCGCGGCGTCGTTTTCGTGCCCGAGCCGCAGTTCGTCCGCCTCGCTCAGCAGCGCGAGTTCGCGGCCGCCGCTCACCGGGTTGACCGCGCACGCCGCGATCAGCGCCGCGGCCAGGCCGGGCAGCAGAAGTCGTAGCAGAGTTCGCCGCGGGTGCATGCGCATGGGGCTATTGTCTTACAGATTCCCGATTCAGGGCAGCCGTCGCAACATCGCCGGGTGGCCGATGCCCAGGTGCAGCCGTCCGCTCTGTTCGCTGATCCAGCCGCGCGCCTCTATTTGCGCACCGCGCCAGTCTTCGGCTCGGCCACGGAAATACTGCTTCCAGTCGGCGTGGCCGATACGCAGTGCGAACCGCGGGCCCATGTCCAGATACACGTAATTCTTGCTACGACCAACATGGGTTACCCGGCCGCGCACAAAGCGGAAGCCGGTGTGCGCGCTGGCCAGCGATTCGGCCGGGACTGGCGTGGAGTAGGCCAGGCCCCAGATGCCGCGCCGCGCCGTGCGTGCCACGGTCTCGGCGTCGAACAGGCGGCGCCAGTGGCTGACATTGGGCGGGATGGCGATGGCGGACGCCAATCCTTCCTTAAGAAGGACTTCCTCCACGCGGGTGCCATCGGGCAGTAGCAGATGCGCGAGCCAGCGGCCGTAATGGTCACGCTGTTCTTCCTCCAGCTCCAGCCGCACGCTCTTGCCCTGGACCAGTTCATGCAGCCGGTCGCGCGCGGCGGCGGCCAGCGGCTCGTCCGGCTTGCCGTCTTTGCCGAACTCCGGGGCATTGATGCCGATGAGCCGCACCTGGCGCTGGTCGGTCAGGATCACGCTGTCGCCGTCCAGCACATGCCGGACGGTGGCCCCTTCGGTGTGGGCGGCCGCGCTGAGCGGCGGCAGGAACAGCGTCAGGACAAGCAGGAACGGTACAGGGAAGTACCGATGACGGATCCAGGAATGCAAAAAGGCGCCGGGTTGCGGCGCCTTTTGCGGGAATCGGGCGAACGGCTGCACCGTTACTTTTTCACACCCATGCCGTACTTCTGGCGGAACTTGTCCACGCGCCCGCCGCTGTCCACGACCTTCTGCTTGCCGGTGAAGAACGGGTGGCAGAGCGAGCAGACTTCGATGCCCAGGTCTTTGCCCAGGGTGGAGCGGGTGACAAAGCTGTTGCCGCAGGCGCAGGTCACTTTGATTTCTTTGTACTCGGGATGGATACCTTCTTTCATGTTCAATGCCTCAATTCATGCCCCGATTGCCGACCGGGTGCGGAAAGGCCGGGGATGTTACGGAAAACCCAGGCCAGACGCAAGTTTGCCAAAACGAGTGATCCGGTTGTCTCAGAGAGGTGGTGCGGCTGTAAAGAAGCCCTTGTGTGGGCAGCGGCGGTCGGCTAGATTGGAGAACAAATAGAGAACATCAAGAACAAAAAAACCATAATCCGGTCTGAAAAAACACCTTACGCAAGGAAGCGATCATGCTGCCCCTACCGGGTCGGGAAGCCCGCCCGGGCCAAGGCATTCACCGTTACCAACGTCACCGTCCGGAACAGGCCCTTCTCTACCAACTCGTCGAGCAGTACTACCCCGCGTTTGCCGCCGCGCTGGCAGCTCAAGGCAAGGAATTGCCCAAGCACATCCAGCGCGAATTCGATGATTACCTCATATGGCTATTTTTGTGCAAGCGTGCTTTCCAAAGATGCGGCCGCCTGGAACACGGCTTCCTGCATCGTGATTTGACATCTATATAAAACTTTATATAATTTCATTATCTATGAAACCATTGGTCTGGCTTGGTTCCTCCCACGACGATATCCGCCGGTTTCCGGAGGAGGCCCGCCAGGAGGCGGGTTTCGAGCTTCACCAGATTCAGCGTGGTTACGAGCCTTCGGATTGGAAGCCGGTGCTCACGGTCGGTACCGGCGTGAAGGAAGTCCGAGTGCACGGCCGCAACGAGCACCGGGTGATGTACGTTGCCAAGTTCGCCGAGGCCGTGTATGTGCTGCACGCCTTCGTGAAGAAGACGCAACAAACATCCAAGGCCGATATCGAGCTTGCGAGAACCCGGTTCAAACAGTTGATTACCGCACGGCAGAGGTAGCTATGAAAATGACTCGCTCCACCGGTAATGTGTTCGCCGATCTCGGCTTCGACAAGCAAACGGCCGAGAACCTGCGCATCCGCGCAGATCTCATGATCGAACTGCGGGAGGTCATTCAGCGCAAGGGCCTGACCCAAGCACAGGCCGCCAAGCTCTTTGGCGTATCGCAGCCGCGCATCAGCGATCTCGTGCGCGGCAAGATCGCGCTGTTTACCATCGACATGCTCGTGAACATGCTGGCGCGAGCCGGCAAGAAGGTCGTGTTACAGACCAAGCGCAAGAAAGCGGCCTGACCCTTGCCAAGACCCCGTACCGGGACGGCACCACGCATGTCTTCTTTGAGCCCCTGGATTTCATCGCCCGGCTGGCCGCCCTGGTGCCCAAGCCCAGAGTGAACCTCACCCGATTTCACGGTGTCTTTGCCCCGAACAGCCACCTGCGTGCGCAGGTAACACCGGGCCAGCGCGGCCGGCGCACGGACGACGACTGCATGGAGGCAGGAGGTAGAGCAACGCATGGAGCAGTTGCCGAGACAGCCGAGGAAGCGGACGGGACGGCCGCCGCGGGACACGCGGCCATGACTTGGGCGCAGCGTTTGAAGCGTGTCTTCAAGATCGACATCGAAACCTGTGGCCAGTGCGGCGGAGCGGTGAAAATCATCGCCTGCATCGAAGACCCAATGGTCATCGAAACGACTGCATGGATGCAGGAGGTAGAGCAACGCCTGGAGCAGTTGCCGGAGATACTCGCCCACCTGAACCAACAACCGGTCTCCCGAAACCCGCCCCGCGGCCCGAAAGCCGGGCACCGCCGCAGGCCGTCCTGTTCCGCTAACCCGAAGACAACCCTACGGTGCAACGCACGGCGCCAGCGCCAGGGTTCGGTCGGCCGCAACGCCGGCAGGGGGCCAGAATGTCGCGAGACATCGGCGGTGTTGGCCGCACCGGGCTATCGAATCGTGCACAATTTGCGGTGCGGGTGGGGTGAACCGCCAGCGGCGTCGGTTCCGCCATGTTGTGATGATTCGGGAAGGGGGGGGTTATTCTTCCTATACTCGTGACGCAGTTGGCCGAGCAATTATTTTTTTCCCCACAGATCGAGCATTTTTAAGATTTGGGGAGGAAGATCACTTTCCGCTGAGTGTTTCCATTCCACACGATTGTTGGAATCTTTGATCGCGGCGTGCATTGATCCAGTGTGTTCGCGAACAATAACGTAAACCCAGCCACCTTCCTCCATTAACCGTAAATTCGCCGCGAAACTAAGAACGTAATATCCAGCTACGTAATCGATAGGGCTTTCTAGATAGCTTCCCGACGCGAGAGCGTCGATTTGTTTTTTGTTTAGGACCAACTGCGTTATTTTTCTTATTTTTGGTTCGTTAAGGAAGAACGTGCCTTCCTTGTGCGGGTACTGACCAACCCATTTTGACCGAAACGCTTCGAGTCGAACATGGGTTTCTGACTGCACAGAAACCGCCAGAAAAATGCTTAGAAATATACCGAGCACACTTGCCTGTATATGAGGTCGCTGCATATTTTGTTTCGTCATATAAATAACTTGATTAACCTAGATAACCTTGTTGCAGTCCCTTCTGATACATGGCTCTGATCTTGGCAGTTACTTCACTAACCGTGATTTGGCCATCTTTATTCTTATCCAGGCCTTTGTTGCTTTTGTATTCTTTCGTTCCGCCTTTAAACACGGTTGCATCATTAGCCTTGCCAATAGCGCTGGAGTCTAAGATGGCGAAATACACGGATTCCAACGTGTCTAGTTTTTTATGTCTTCGTTGAATGGCCTTGAACTCCGGCGAGACCTTGGCCCCCCAGGCAATTTGGTCGCGTTGGGAAAACATGTTGTTCGGCAGTACCGAGGACAGGCCGGCGGCCGCTTTTTTAAATTGCGATTCGACCGTGGCCACCAGGCCATTGAGGTATTTCGCCGTGTCGTGGAAGGATATCCAGGCGGGCGAGGTATAGAGGAATTCGGCGGTGACGCCCTGGGGATCCACGCGTCCGTCCGGTTTCGGCATTTTCACCACCCGCGCTTGAAACTCCTTGATGGCGGCGATGGTCAATCCTCCGGCCACGCTGTCCACCATCAGGAGGGATTGGGCGGCGGTGCGGTGCCGGTTGAGGAGCGTTTGAACGATTCCGACATCGCTTTGCAGGTTCATGCCGCCATGACCGACGGAGTGGCTGATTCTTTCCATGGCCACGCTCCTTTGTTTAACTCGGATTTTGTATCTTGTTCAAGCCACCTTGGCGGCCTTGACGTCGTAGCTCACACGTTGCGGATTGCCGGCCTTGTTGGAGGCGTCGTGGTCCTTGTAGCTGACTTCGATGGCCGAGAAGCTTAGCGAGAGTACCTCGGTCGGCACATCGTCGCCTTGCGCGCTAATGTTGTAACTGCTAATGATGCAGTTGCTGAGTTTATACGCCATGAACTCCTGCAGCTTGTCACCGGTGCGCACGAAGGTTAGAACCGCTTCTTGCCCGGCAGCGCCAGCGAGTCCCTCCTTGAAGAGCGCCGCCACGGAGTTATCCGCCTTCTTGGTGATCTGGACGAGGGACAGTGCGGGTTTGGTGGATTCCCGGTTGGAGAGATTGCCCGCTTCCATGGTGACGTTACGGTGGTAGCCGAAGTTAATCGATGTCACCGCAATCTGGCCTGCATAACCGTCGGCGGTGACATTTCCTTTTACGTTGCCGAACTTGAGATAGATTGCCACTGTATTCTCCTTTCCTTTTGGGTCAAGTTTTGAGGGACGGTAAGGACTGCGGGTTATGAGTTGACCGTAGCACAGGGAAAACCAGGAAGTCAAAAAGCAGGGGGTTGTGCCTTAATTTGCTCAGGACTCAGAACAAGCGAAGCACTAGACGGAAAAGTACGAAACTGCAAAGCACATGTAAAACGAAACAAAATGGTGGTGAAGCCACGCTAATTTTGGTGTCCTATATTTGACCTGTGAGCGTTTAACAGCCCGCGTAGGTCCGATTAGCGTAGCGTAATCGGACGCATGTTAGCTGTCACCCTCCACTTCCACCGCCACATCTCCGCACCAATCCGCCGGATAAATCCCGGCCGCCACATAACGATGGAAGGTGGAGTACGGCCAATCCCGCACCCGTTGGACGTAGCCGTGTTTCAGAGGATTCACGTGCACATAATCCACATGCCTCTGGAAATCGACTTCGTCGCGAATCAAGTGTTCCCAATAATGCCGTTGCCACACACCGCGTTCGCCGGCCGCTTGTCGCGCTGCGGAACGGCGCTCGGTTCTGGGTAAGGCGCGGGAGAAGCCGCTTTTGATAAGCCGCCACCTCAAGCTGAAATCACTGTCACCGGACGGCAGGGCCATGACGCAATGCAAGTGCTCTGGTAATACCACCCAGGCGTCGATATGAAAAGGATATTTGCTACTCACCCGGCGCACCGTATCGCGCAGGAGATCGATTTCGCGAACCAGCAGATCGTTGCCGTGACGTTCGAGCAGGTTTACGGTGAAGAACCAAGTGCCGCCGGGGATGAAGGCGCGTCGGTAGTTGGGCATGTCCGTTTGCCGTGATGGGGTCCGGTAGAAATCATACAGATTACTAACCCGGAACCAACATACGTCCGATTACGCTGCGCTAATCGGACCTACGCTTGCTAACCCGAGGACAACCCTACGGTATAGCGCACGGCGCAAGCGCCAGGCGTTCGGTCGGCCGCAAAGCCGGCAGGGGGACAGAATGTCGCGAGACAGCGGCGGTGTGGGCCGTACCGGGCTATCGAATCGTGCACCGTTTGCGGTGCGGGTGGGGTGAACCGCCGGCTGCGGCGGTTCCGCCATGTTGTGATGCTTCGGGAAGGGGGGGTTATTCTTCCTATACTCTTCAGCGCCGCATCGAGTCGAAGAACTCGGCGTTGCTCTTGGTGGCGCGTATTTTGTCGAGCAGGAACTCGGAGGCTTCCATTTCGTCCATTTGGTGCAGAAGCTTGCGCAGAATCCAGATCTTCTGCATGTCTTCCGCATTCAGCAGCAGTTCCTCGCGACGCGTGCCGGAACGGTTGATGTTGATCGATGGGTAGCTGCGCTTTTCGGCCAGGCGGCGGTCGAGGTGGATTTCGGCGTTGCCGGTGCCCTTGAATTCCTCGTAGATCACATCGTCCATTTTTGAGCCGGTATCGATGAGCGCGGTGGCCAGAATGGTGAGGCTGCCACCTTCCTCGATGTTGCGCGCCGCGCCGAAGAAGCGCTTCGGGCGCTGCAGGGCGTTGGCGTCGACGCCGCCGGTGAGCACCTTGCCGGAGGCCGGCACCACGGTATTGTAGGCACGTGCCAGGCGGGTGATGGAGTCGAGCAGGATCACGACATCCTTTTTGTGCTCGACCAGGCGCTTGGCCTTTTCGATCACCATTTCCGCGACCTGCACATGGCGGGTGGCCGGTTCGTCGAAGGTCGAGGACACGACTTCGCCGCGCACCGAACGCTGCATTTCAGTCACTTCTTCCGGGCGCTCGTCGATCAGCAGCACGATCAGCGATACATCCGGGTAATTGCTGGTGATGGCGTGCGCGACGTTCTGCAGCATCACGGTCTTGCCGGCCTTCGGCGGCGAGACGATCAGGCCGCGCTGGCCGAGGCCAATGGGCGAGATCAGGTCGATGACGCGCGAGGTGAGGTTCTCGCTGGAGGCGTTGTCGCGTTCCAGGCGCAGCCGCTTGTTCGGGTGCAGCGGCGTCAGGTTCTCGAACAGGACCTTGTTCTTGGCCTCTTCGGGCGCGCCGAAATTGATGGCGTCGACCTTGAGCAGGGCGAAATAGCGTTCCGACTCCTTCGGTGGGCGAATGGTGCCGACCACGGTGTCGCCGGTGCGCAGGTTGAAGCGCCGGATCTGCGAGGGCGACACATAGATGTCGTCCGGCCCGGCCAAATAAGAGCAGTCAGCGGAGCGCAGAAAGCCGAAACCGTCCTGCAGGATTTCGACCACGCCCTCGCCCATGATGTCCTCGCCCTTGCGCGCCTGCGCCTTGAGCAGGGCGAAGATCAGGTCCTGCTTGCGCATGCGACTGCCGCCTTCGAGTTCCATGGTGGCGGCCATCTCGACGAGTTCCGTGGGTGTCTTGCGTTTTAGTTCGGTGAGGTTCATGGCGGTAAGTGAGTGAGAGTACGGCGCCGTGCGGGAACACGTGCCTGCCCCGGGGGCCGGGACGGATGCAGCGAAAGGATGGTTTGGATTGCTACGACGGGATTATTGTTACTACTCGGGAATAAACATAGCACCGCTTCCGCCCGGCGTCCAGCCGGGAAACACCGGGCGGGGGACGCTTTTTTACAGGTTGCCGTCGATGAATGCGGCCAGTTGCGACTTGGAAACCGCGCCGACCTTAGTGGCCTCGACCTGGCCGTTTTTGAACAGCATCAGGGTCGGGATGCCACGGATGCCGTACTTGGGCGGGGTCTGGGGATTCTCGTCGATATTGAGCTTGGCGACCTTGAGCTTGGCGCCGTATTCCCCGGAAATTTCCTCAAGCACCGGACCGATCATCTTGCAGGGCCCGCACCACTCGGCCCAGAAATCCACCAGCACCGGCCCGGTCGACTTGAGCACTTCCTGCTCGAAGGATGCATCCGTAACGTGACTAATACCACTGCTCATGAGCGCGTATCTCCGCGTGGTCTGGTGGGCTTGGGTCGCCGCTGGGGCGAACCGGTGCCGGTTATTTGAGCGGAATCGTCCGGGTAATGCAAGGGCAGTACCGTGAAATCCGTGAGTCTATGCGGATTTCCATGCCAATTGCGGTTAATTTCTGTTATCCTGCCAGCAACGCAATGACCGACACCCATCTATCCGATAAAGCCTTCGCCGACCTGGACCTGCCCGAGTCCTTGTTGGCCGGTGTGCGCGAGGCCGGATTCGACCGCTGCACCCCGATTCAGGCCGGCACCTTGCCGATTGCCCTGGCCGGGCGCGACGTGGCCGGCCAGGCGCAAACCGGCACCGGCAAAACCGCCGCCTTTTTGCTGGCGGCCTTCGCCCATTTGCTGAAACACCCGCCGCGCCCCGAGCGCAAGGTCAGCAGCCCGCGCGCCATCATGCTGGCGCCGACCCGTGAGCTGGCCATCCAGATCCATAAGGATGCCGTGGTGCTCGGCAAGCACGCCGGCTTCAAGCTCGGGCTGGTGTATGGCGGCACCGGCTACGACAGCCAGCGCAAAATGCTGGAAGACGGTGTGGATATCCTGATCGGCACCCCGGGCCGCATCATCGACTACTTCAAGCAGCATATTTTCGACCTCAAGGGCGTGCAGGTCATGGTGCTGGACGAGGCCGACCGCATGTTCGACCTCGGCTTCATCAAGGACATCCGTTTCCTGCTGAACCGCATGCCACCCCCGGCCGAGCGCCTCGGCATGCTGTTCTCGGCGACGCTCTCGTACCGGGTGATCGAGCTCGCCTACGAGCACATGAACACCCCGGAGTTGGTGAAAATCGAGTCCGAGAAGGTCACCGCCGATCGCGTCACCCAGGTGCTGTACCACACCGCCAACGACGAGAAGTTGCCGCTGCTGGTCGGGCTGCTGCGCCACATGGACCCGCACCGTTCGCTGGTGTTCACCAACACCAAGGGCGCGGCCGAGCGCGTGCGTGCCTGGTTGCGGTCCAACGGTTTCAACGCCGAGGTGATCTCGGGCGACGTGCCGCAGAACAAGCGTGAGCGCCTGTTGCAGGATTTCCAGTCCGGCGAGCTGCCGATCCTGGTGGCCACCGATGTCGCGGCGCGCGGCCTGCACATTCCGGACGTGTCGCACGTGTTCAATTACGACCTGCCGCAGGACGCCGAGGACTACGTGCACCGCATCGGCCGCACCGCGCGCGCCGGCGCTTCCGGCGACGCCGTCGGTTTTGCCTGTGAAGAATATTCGTTCTCCGTGATCGAGATCGAACAGTTCATCGGCTTCAAGATTCCGGTGGCGCGCATCACCCAGGAGCTGTTGCCCGTGCTCACGCCGCCGCCGCGTGGCGAGATTCGCGAACGCGCGCGCGAACACGAGCAGGCGCGTACCGGTGGCCGCGGCCGGCGCGATGAGCGCGGCGGTCGCGGAGCACGTCCGCCGCAGCGCGGTCAGCGCGAAGCACGGCCATCTGCCCCGGCAGCGCGCGACGACCGCAGGGATGCGGGAGGTAGAGCAACGCAGGGAGCAGTTGCCGATGAAAAACCGGTCGCACCGGCGACAACAGCGGCTGTGGCAGTGCCGGCGACGACGCGCGAGCAGCCAGCGGCGGAACGGCCCAAGAGCGGGCGGCCGAATGCCAATGTCCGCCGACGCAAAACGGAAACCCCGGTAATCGGCTGACGCACGTGCCCCGGCGCACAGTCCGTTGCTTGCACGTTGTCCCTGCGCTTTTCCGGCTCCGCAACACTTGTGTAACCTACGCATCGGCCGTGCCTGCGCAGCCCGGCACTTGTGCATCCATACCTGTTTGGAGGATCCCGCATGGCCCGCATGATATTTCCGGACGGCAAGGAAAATACCGATCTCAGCTTCATCCAGGCACGTCTTCACAAGATTGGCATCACCCTCAAGCGCTGGCCCGCGCCGGAAGACAGTCGTGCCCGGGCGCTGCTCGATCGGCAGGCGCTGAACGACACCGAGAAGGAAGAGCTGCTGAAGTGCGTCGATAACCGCTTCGAGGAGCTGAAGCGCGACAAAGGTTATGCCACGCGCGACATGGTGGTGATCCACGAAGCCATTCCGGGGCTGGCCGACATGCTCGCCAAGTTCGACAAGATCCACCTGCACACCGACGACGAGGTGCGCTACATCCTCGCGGGCAAGGGTTATTTCGGATTCGTCGAGCCGGACGGCAAACAGTTCCTGCTGGAAGTCAGCGCCGGCGACTACATCAATGTGCCGGCCAACGCCGAGCACTGGTTCGAGATGAAGGACAGCCAGCGCATCAAGGCGGTGCGCTATTTCATCGATACCAAGGGCTGGACGCCGGTGTACACGCAGCGCGCCATGTTGTTCGGCTGATTCGTCAAGGTTACCGGGCTCGCCGCAAAATCGTACGTCGTTCGCGGTAAGCCGACTCAATTCAACTTGCCGCTGTTCGTAGGGTGCGCCCTGCGCACCAAGCCATAGTCCACCGAAACCAATGGTGCGCAGGGCGCACCCTACGTTACTAATTCAGACGCGTTCAGGCTTCTTCCGGTGGCGGCGCGACCTTCAATATTTCCTCGATGGTCGTCAGTCCCGCGGCAACCTTGCGCGCGCCGCTCAGGCGCAGCGGCTGCATGCCGTCCTTGAGGGACTGCGCGCGCAGCGCCGCGACGTCGCTCTCCGGATGGATCTGCTTGCGCAGGGCGGGGGTGACGGTCAGCATCTCGTAGATGCCGATGCGCCCGTAATAGCCGGTATTGCGGCATTCGAGGCAGCCCTTGGGAAAAAATGCCGAGGCCGGTTTGGCGATTTTCCAGGGCTGCGTCAGCCGGCGCCAGGCCTCGTCATCGAGTTCGCCGGGCTGCTTGCAATGCGGGCAGAGCATGCGCACCAGGCGTTGTGCCAACACCCCCAGCAAGGTCGCGTTGATCAGATAGGCCGGGGTACCGAGTTCCAGCAGGCGGGTGATGGCGGTCGGGGCGTCGTTGGTGTGCAGGGTCGAGAACACCAGATGGCCGGTGAGCGATGCCTGCACGGCCATTTCCGCGGTTTCGAGGTCGCGGATTTCGCCGATCATGATGATGTCCGGATCCTGGCGCAGCAACGCGCGCACCCCGCTCGCGAACGTCAGGTCGATGTTGTGCTGCACCTGCATCTGGTTGAAGCTCGGCTCGACCATTTCGATCGGATCCTCGATGGTGCAGAGGTTCACCTCGGGCCGCGCCAACTGCTTGAGCGTCGAATAGAGCGTGGTGGTCTTGCCCGAACCGGTCGGGCCCGTGACCAGCACGATGCCATGCGGCTGCGTCACCAGCGACTGCCAGATATTGATCTCCTGCGCGTTCAGCCCCAGCTCCGTGAAGTTGCGCAGCAGCACGCTCGGATCGAAGATGCGCATGACCAATTTTTCGCCGAGCGCGGTCGGGATGCTGGACAGGCGCAGCTCCACTTCGTCACCATCCGGCGTGCGGGTCTTGAGGCGGCCGTCCAGCGGCCGGCGCTTCTCGGCCACGTCCATGCGCCCCAGCGTCTTGATGCGCGCGATGATGGCGCCCATCACCGGGGTCGGCACCTCGTAGACCTGGTGCAGCACGCCGTCGATGCGAAAGCGGATGTCGCTCTGCTCGCGGCGCGGTTCCAGGTGGATGTCGCTGGCGCGCTGGTCGAAGGCGTATTGCAGCAGCCAGTCGACCACCTGCACCACGTGGTGATCGTTGGAATCGAGCTTGCCGCTGCGGCCGAGTTCGACCAGTTGTTCAAGGTTGGTGATGACGCTCGCCGGGGCGTCGGTGGCGTCGTCGAACGCACGCCGTACCGAGCGGCTCAGGGAATAGAACTGGTCGAGGTAGCGGCCGATATCGACCGGGTTGGCGAGCACGCGGTTGATGCGCTTGCGCAGAACGCGCGCCAGTTCGTCCACCCAGTCGGTAATGAAAGGCTCGCTGGTGGCGAAGGTGATGGTCTCCGCGTTCACCGCGATCGGCAGAATCTTGCGGCGCGCGCAGTAGGCGTACGAGGCGGCGGCCGTGACCTGGGCGACGTCGATCTTGAGCGGGTCGATGCGTTCGTACGGCAGCTCGCAGCGGCCGGCCAGCCACAGGGTGAGCGCTTCGAGTGTCAGCAGCTTGTGCGGACGGCGCGGGTCTTTCAGGTTTTTCTCCGCCAGGATGACAAGCGGGTGCACGTCAACCGGCGCGCCCCGGCGTTTCACGGCGCTAAGGTCAGCGGCTTCCGGTGCGGAGATCAGCCGGTCGGCCGCCAGCCATGACACGATTTCGGTCAGCTCCAGCCGGCGGCTGGCCGGCGTCGCGCTAGGGGGGTTCGTTTCCTTTCTGTCCATGCGATTTTCGGGTTCGTCCTCGGTGCCTGGCACTGCCCATCAGTATAGCCCCGATGGCTCGCGGCCCTGGAAGCATTCTGTATACTACATCTCATGACTCGATGGCTGGCAGCGACGACCGAACAACAGGCATGGCAAAAACGCTGAACGATCTGCCGCCGCGCGCCGCGCTGGTGGAAATTGCCCGCGACTTCCACGCACGTGGCTGGATGAGCGGCACCGCCGGGAATCTTTCAGTGCGCGCGGATGACGGCAACTTCTGGATCACGGCGAGCGGCCGGCCGAAGGGCCGGCTGGATGAAAGCGATTTCCTGCTGGTGCGCATCCAGGACGGCGCGGTGGTCGAGCGCGCCGCGCCCGGCAACCAGCCCTCCGCCGAAACCGCCATCCACCGGACGATCTATTCCCTGTTCCCGGATGCGCGGGCATGTTTGCACGGCCACAGCGTTGATGGCTGCCTGGTTTCCGGGCGCGCGCAACGCGGCGCCAAGGCGCTGCGCCTGCCGGCGATCGAAATGCTCAAGGGCTTTGACATCTGGCAGCAGAATCCGAAAGTGGACCTGCCGCTGTTCGAGAACGCACTCGATGTGGCGAAAATCGCCGCCGGGATTGGCAAGCGCCTGGGCAAGAATCCGCCGGCACTCAGCGCGCTCATGATCCGCGGTCATGGCGCCACGGTATGGGGGCGCGGTTTGCAGGAAGCCTATAATCGCTTCGAATGTCTGGAATTTGTCCTGAGTGTCGCGGCGCGTGCCCGTGCGCGTTGACGGCACAGTAGAACTGGAGGTCGCATGCAAAGACTGAAACGTATCCTCATCGCCACCGTGGCTTTCGTATTGTTGCTGTTGGCCATCGGCTTGCTGTTGCCCAGCGCCTGGCAGGTCGAGCGCTCGGTGGTCATCCGCGCGTCGGCGCCCAGTATCTTCCCGTATCTCAACAGCCTCAAGCAGTGGCGTGAGTGGACCGTCTGGTACCAGCAGCATCCCGACATGACGGCCGAGTACAGCGGCCCGGACGCGGGCGTGGGCGCGACCAGCCGCTGGAGCGGCGAAGACGGGCGCGGGGTGATGAAAATCATGCAGAGCGAGCGCAACCGGCTTGTGGCCTACACGCTGTTATTCAACGCTGGCGAGTTTCGCACGGACGGAGCCCTGACCCTCATGCCGGAAGGCGAAGGAACACGCGTGGTGTGGAGCGCGGCGGGCGAGGTTGGCCGCAGTCCGATGAGTCGCTACTTCGCGCTTTTCCTGGGGCGCCGGATCGGCGCCGACTTCGCCGACAGTCTGGAGTTGCTCAAACAGAAGCTCGAGACGAAATCCTGAGACGTCACTGTACTTCCCAGGCAGTGATCTGCGTAGGACCGGACGCCAGGCCGAAGCTCAGGCTGTGGTAGAAACCGTCCGGCGTGGGCTCGGCTGCGTTGACGATCTGCACGGGTTCACGCGTACTCATGCCGGTTCGCGGAACGAACTTCTCCCCGTCCCAAATGGCCGGCGATTGTTGCAGTAACAGATAGGCCGGACGCCAGCCCTTCTCGCTGCGTGTGTAGCGGACAACGAGGCTGCATAACAGTTGCGGGGCGTTGCTGGACAGATGTACAAATTTGATGAAACGTGCCGGAGGGGAATATTCCTGTCTGATCGTGTCGCCTTCGCGCAGAGTCCAGACGGCACGCGGCATGTTGGCGAAGGGTGATTGCCTCAGGCCCGTGTTCGCCCGAATCGCCGCGCGCTTCGGCAGCAGGCCACCGCTATACTCCAATACCGCCAGCACCGGCGCATCGTCCGCCCGGGTCGTAACACCGGTGGATGCGGCCATCGCGGCGAACATCAGGACAAACAGAAAGCGTGAAATGTGCATGGCTTCAGCGTAGCGGCAGCCGCTGAGGCTGTAAAGCGCTGCGCGCGCGCACAGCGAACGGAATAACAGGTTCGGACATTCCGCCCTGCTTGCAGGCATGAAGGTTCAGGTGCACATGAAACGACCACACCGATACGTGAGCGCGATTCTTGGCGGCGTGCTGCTGGCCGCTGCGCTGGGCGTGCCGGCACGCGACGTGCGGCTGGCCGATGGCATCGACGTGCCGGTCAGTGTGCACGCGGCACGCGGTGACGCATTGTTGCTGTGGTTGCCGCCCGGAATTCCCGGCGCCACCACGGATGCGCTACTGGCCGAGAAAATGCGCGCACACGGTATCGAGGTGTGGCGCGCCGGCGTGCTGGAGGCGCGCTTCCTGCCGGCGCTCGAAAGCAGTCTCGAGCAGGTGCCGGACAGCGATATCGTCGCGCTGATCGATGCGGCACGCGCGAGCGGCAAGCGCGTCACGCTGCTGGCCTCGGCGCGTGCCGGGGTGCTGGCCCTGCGCGGCGCGCACGCCTGGCAAACCGCTCACCCCGGAGCGGCCGGTCTGGACGGGGTGATCCTGCTGCACCCCAACCTCTATCTCGGCCCGCCCGAACCGGGGCGCGAGGCCGAATTTCATCCGGTGGTGGCGCGCACGCGCCTCCCGGTGCACGTGATCCAGCCGGAACAATCGCCGTGGCGCTTTCGTCTCGATGCGCTCAAGCCGGCGCTGGAGCGCGGCGGCGCGCGGGTCACGCTGCAGTTTCTGCCGGGCGTGCGCGATCGTTATTACTTCCGTGCCGACGCCACGCCCGAGGAAGATGCCGAGAGCGCGCAACTTCCAGCGCGCGTGCGCGGCGCCATCGACACCTTGCGTCAGGCGTCGGCCGTCAAGCCGGCCGTCAAGGCGCCTGCCGCCAAGCCAGCGACGACGCGCACTGTCGTGCGCGGCCTGCAACCGTACCAGGGCAATCCGCTGCCGCCGCCGCTGCAATTGCCCGACCTCGACGGCCGCACCCAGGATCTTGCGCAACTGCGCGGGCGCGCGGTGCTGGTGAACTTCTGGGCGTCCTGGTGTCCGCCGTGCGTGCGCGAGATGCCGTCCATGCAGCGCCTGAAGGAGAAGCTGGCCGGCCGGCCGTTCACCATACTGGCCGTCAACATGGCCGAGCCGGACAAGGACGTGCGCGCCTTTCTGTCAAAAATGAACGTGGATTTTGCGGTGCCGCTGGACCGGGACGGCGCGGTACTCAAAAACTGGAAGGTGTTCGTCTTCCCGACGAGTTTCGTGCTGGATGCGCAGGGCAACATCCGCCTCGGTGTGTTCGGGGAAGTGGAATGGGACAGTCCCGAGGTGATGGAGAAGATCGTTGGCCTCCTTCCATCTGACCCTTGAGAGCGTGTTGCGGCCCGGACAAATTCCCGTTGACGGCCGGGTTTCCACCGGTATAATTGTTAATAATTCTCATTAAGAGTTAGATACCGCCATGCCCTGCCCTTGCCTGCGCCCGGCGCGCACGCTGCTATTACTCATCGGTTTCTTGAGCCTTGCGGGCCTGGTCCGAACCGCGGCCGCGGCCGACGAGCTGGCGCCGACCATCGTGCACATGCTCGGCTACATCGGCGTGGATTACCCCGGCACCGTGAGCAACGGCAAGGTGGCCGATGCCGCGGAGTACGCCGAGCAACGCGAGTTTGCCGGGCGGGTGCGCGAATTGCTGGGCAAGTTGCCGGACACGGCGGAGAAACCCGCGTTGCTCAAGCAGGCCGGCGAGCTTGCGCGGCGCATCGAGCGCAAGGCGGCCGGCGCCGAAGTCGCGCTGCTCACCGACCAGATGCGCGATGTCCTGTTGCGCGCCTACAGCGTGACCGTCGCGCCGCGGTTGGCGCCGGATCTTGCCCAAGGCGCAAAGTTGTACGCAGCACAGTGCGCGGGTTGTCACGGCGCGGATGGACATGGCAACGGGCCGCTCGCCAAAGGTCTGGCGCCGCCGCCCGCGGATTTTCATGCACCGGCGCGCCAGGAACAACGCAGTGTGTACGCGCTGTTCAATGCCATCAGCCTGGGCGTGCCGCACACGGCCATGCAGGGCTACGCGCAGGCGCTCGGCGAGGACGAGCGCTGGGCGCTCGCCTTTCACGTCGCCAATTTTCTGGCGAGCGATGCCGAGCGGCGCGCCGGTGCGGCTCTCTGGAGCGATGATAAATACCGTGCGCACTTCAGCGGGCTGCGTCAGGTCACCAGCCTGAGCCCGCAGCAGGCGGTTGTCGCGTTCGGCGCCGATGGCGCGAAGCTGCTCGCCTGGCTGCGCAGCAAACCTTCGGAGCTCGTCGTCAAAGAGTCGCCGCTTGTATTCAGTGCGCGCCTCATCGACGAGAGCCTGGCGCGCTATCGCGAGGGCCATCCCGATCTTGCCTACGAGTTGGCAATAACCGCCTATCTCGAAGGCTTCGAGCTTGTCGAAACCGGTTTGGCCACGGTCAAGCCGGCGCTCAAGCAGGACGTGGAGCGCGCGATGGTTGCCTACCGCAACCTCATCAAGGCACGCGCGCCGGAGACCGAGCTGGTGGCGGCCAAGGAACGCATCGACTCGCTGCTTAGCGAGTCGCGCACGCTGCTCGAAGGCGCCAGTCTCAGCGCCGGGGTCGCCTTCACCAGCAGCCTGGTGATATTGCTGCGCGAGGGTCTGGAGGCAATCCTGCTGCTGGCCGTGGTCGTTGCCTTTCTGATCAAGACCGGCCGGCGCGATGCGCTCAAGTACATCCACATCGGCTGGATCACGGCGCTGCTGCTCGGTGTCGCCACCTGGGTGGTGGCGGCCTATGTCGTGGATATCAGCGGCGCCAGCCGCGAACTGACCGAAGGCATCACCGCGCTGCTCGCGGCCGCGATCCTGTTGTATGTCGGTTTCTGGCTGCATAACAAGTTGCAGGCGCAGCGCTGGAAGGAGTTCATCGAGACCAAGGTGCACGGCGCGCTCAACGACGGCACGCTCTGGAGTATCGCGCTCGTGGCGTTCATCGCCGTGTATCGCGAGGTGTTCGAAACGGTGCTCTTCTACCAGACCCTTTGGCTGCAGGCCGGTGCCGGCGGCCAGCACATGGTGCTCATCGGCTTCCTGAGCGCGGCCGCGGCGCTGGTGGTACTGGCGTGGCTGATTTTCAAATTCAGCGTGCGTCTGCCGCTGCATTTATTCTTCGCCGTCAATTCGGTGCTGCTCTACTTGCTGGCGGTGGTGTTCGCCGGCAAGGGGGTGGCGGCCTTGCAGGAGGCCGGCAAGCTGCCGGCAAGCAGTGTGAGCTTTCCAACCATCGATGTGCTCGGCGTCTATCCGACCCTGCAGACACTCGGTCTGCAAGCCTTGCTGGTGATCGCGGCCGTGGTGTTCGTGCTCATGAGCCGCAGGAAATCAGCCGGTTCCGCTTAGCGGCACAGAGGCGCCAGAACGGCGGCGCTGCGCTATCATGACCGCTGCCTGAACCCCGGCACCCGCCGGGCACATGGAAACGGCATGCCCCGCACCG
Organism: uncultured Acidiferrobacterales bacterium; assembly: GCA_964355495.1. Taxonomy (GTDB): domain Bacteria; phylum Pseudomonadota; class Gammaproteobacteria; order Acidiferrobacterales; family UBA6901; genus UBA6901. The sequence continues at coordinate 3,575 of CAYHES010000011.1, read as the reverse complement.
CCCTGATTGTCGACGACTCACGTACCGCGCTGGTCGCCTTGAGCCGCTTGCTCAAGGAGCAGGGCATTGCCTCGGATATGGTCGAATCCGGTCCCGAGGCGCTCGACTATCTGCGCAGCAACAACCCGGGCGTGATTTTCCTCGATCACATGATGCCCGGCATGGACGGCTTCGAGACGCTCGCCGCGCTTAAATCCAATGCCCGGACCGCCGCCATTCCGGTGGTGATGTACACCTCCAGGGAGGGCGATGCCTATATGGGGCAGGCGCTGGTTCAGGGTGCATTCGGCATATTGCAGAAACCGGTCAACCCGATTGAGCTTGGGCAAATACTCAAACGCATCGACCAGTTGCGCACGCCGCCGGCCGCCGAGACGGCGCCCATCCCGCCGGGCGGCGGGGCGGCACCCAGGCCACGCGCCGCGGTAACCGGCGTGATTCACGTTCCGCCCGGGCTTCGCACCCGGCCCGGAGCGCCGCCCGACCCCGCTACCTCACGCACTCGCCCGCGGAGCAGCCAAGGCGTTGTCGTTGTCGAGGAAGGCCGGCCGGCCGGGACATGGACGTGGGGATCGATCGCGCGGCGCGCGCTGCTCGCGCTCGTTCTGCTGTTGCCGGCCGCGTGGTACTTCGAGCGTTACCAGCAGGCGGAGCGGTTGCGTGTGCAGATGCAGCGCGAGAACCTGGAGTTGCGCGCCGAGCAGCGCGCCGCGCGCGACAATGCCGAAGCCAGCGAGGGCAGCCAGCCGCGCGCCGATCTCGCCAGCCAGCAACGCCGCGGTCGGCAAGAGACGCGCGGGTTGCTCGATACCGTAACCTGGGCGCTCAACCAGCACGGGCAATATGGATTCGGCGATGAGCCGCTGGGCGATGCGCGCCTTGCCCAGTTGCGCGAATTGATCGCGCGCCTCGCCGCCGCCGGCTTTCAGGGCACGGTGCGGCTGGAGACCCACATCGGGGAGTTCTGCCTGGTGCGCGACGAACAGGGCGGCCTGCGCCTGCCGAGCGACGGCCTTGCGATCGACCGCTGCGAGGTGCTGACCTATCCGCCGGGGCAGGCCACACAACTCGGTCAGCGCCAGTCGCCGGCGTTCGCGCGTTATCTCGCCGAGCGACGCGGCAACAGCCCCATTCAGATCGCGGTCGTGTCTTACGGAGCGAATCGCCCGCTGGTGACCTACCCGGATCTCTCAAGCGCGCAGACGGCCGGCGATTGGAACCAGATTGCACGCCTCAACCAGCGCGTCGAGATCGTATTGTTGCCGGCACCGTGACGGCGCCAGGGAACATCGGGTAATTCAAAAGTGCAGGGTGCGCCCTGCGCACCGATCGACAACATGGCGCGTGGAACGCGCCCAACGTCGAATTATTCAGACCTTACCTGGGCCAGCCAGTCGCGCGGCCTGAGAAACTCGTCGTACAGCCGCGCCTCCGGCGTGCCCGGTTCGGGGCGCCAGTTATAGCGCCACTTCACCAGCGGCGGCAGCGACATCAGAATGGACTCGGTACGCCCGCCGCTTTGCAGGCCGAACAGCGTGCCGCGGTCGTACACCAGGTTGAACTCCACGTAACGCCCGCGCCGATAGAGCTGGAAGTCGCGCTCGCGCTCGCCGTACGGCGTGTCCTTGCGCTTCTGTACGATCGGCAGGTAGGCCGGAAGATAATGATCGCCGACGCTCTTGAGAAAGCCGAAGCTGTGTTCGAAGTTCCGTTCGTTCAGATCATCGAAGAACAACCCGCCGACGCCGCGCGTCTCGTTGCGGTGTTTGAGGAAGAAATACTCGTCGCACCATTTCTTGAAACGCGGGTAGTAATCGGCGCCGAACGGCTCGCAGGCCGTCTTGGCCGTCCGGTGCCAGTGCACGCTGTCTTCCTCGAAGCCGTAATAGGGCGTGAGGTCGAAGCCGCCGCCAAACCACCACACCGGCTCGGCGCCTTCCTTTTCGGCGATGAAAAAGCGCACGTTCATGTGCGAGGTCGGCACGTACGGATTGCGCGGGTGGATGACCAGCGACACGCCGAGTGCCTGCCAGGAACGGCCGGCGAGTTCCGGGCGCTGCGCGGTCGCCGACGGCGGCAGGGCCTGGCCGAAGACCTGCGAGAAATTCACCCCCGCCTGCTCGAACACCGCCCCATCAGTCAATACGCGCGTGCGGCCACCGTCGCCCTCGGGTCGTTCCCAGGCGTCTTCTTTGAACTTCTGTGCGCCATCCTCTTTTTCCAGCGCAGCGCAGATTCGGTCTTGCAGGCCGGTCAGGTAGTTTGTTACAGCCAGAATGTCGGGTGTATTCATGTGGCGGATCATTATCAGGGGAGCGGAGGACGGTAATAGTGAATCGGAATGTGCCGAAGTAATTGGCGTTCGGCGTGTAGATGAAGCTGCCGTCGGCGTTCTGCGCCAGGGTGCCGTTCGAAGGTGCCTGAACGATGGACGGAGTAAGGGTATCCCCTTCCGCATCCTGGTCGTTGGCCGGCATGTTGAAGGCAAGCGGCTGATCTTCCTGCGTGCTCACGGCATCGTCCACCGCCAGCGGCGCGGTGTTGCTGGCAACGTCGGAGAGCAGGTGCACGTCATTAAGGGGCTATCGCCCTGTCCTGAGCTCGTCGAAGGATCCGGGGTGTTGCTCGTACCGGCACTGGCCGCCATCTGTAGGTCGGCCTTCAGGCCGACAACCAGCTCGGCCATGAGCGCCAACTCATCAGGCGATGGCAGACGGCGCACACCGGGGGTGAGCGTGGTGGCCATGTAGTCGTGGTTATCGGCGCTGTGGTCGATACCCAAGACATGGCCGTATTCATGCAGCAGCACCGAGAGCATGTCCAGCTTGCCGTCGGCGGCGGAGCCGGCCTTGGCGATCCACTCGTTGGGATTGTGGGTGGGCAGGAACTCGGCGTTGTCGCCGGGCGTGGTGTCGATGAACCAGCCGTTGCCGGCGGCGTTGTCGTCCAGGGTGATGGTGGTGCCGGTGGTTTGGCCCACCGCGCCACCGGGGAGGTCGGCGATGGCGATGGTCGCGTTGATGGCGCCGGCGAAGTAGCTCGTCAGCTGGGTGGGGCTGTCAAAGGTGTAGATGGGAGCGTTGGGGTCATCGGGATTGAAGGAGACCTTCCAGACCCGGCCATTTGGGCACAGCGATTTGTCATCCCAGGGACTGCCTTGTTCACTTCCCTCACCTACGTAAGGCATCACCTTGAAGAAATAGATCACCTTGACCTTGTAGCCGCCGATTTCGACGAGCACGGTGGCTTGGTCCGAGCCTTCGTAATTGGGTTTGGATGGGAAATACCACGCGCTTTGCGTGTCTGGGTCTATCCCTAATTCTCCATGCTCCGGTGCCTGCAACAGGGTGAACTCGGCCGTCTTGGTTGTCGCCCAGTCGATGTTTTTGTGCTCGACCTTTGTAAGGTAGGCCCAGGCTTCTGTCACTGGCCCCATGCCGTTGACCGCTGACAAGCGCGACTCCGGCCGGCTCTCGATGAGCTGGCAGACACCAATCGTCTTGTCCATGCCCGGCTGCTAAAAAAAGGTGACAGATTTATTGTGCGTCCAGCAAAGGCTGGCGCGTTCAGCGGGA
>CAYHES010000010.1:0-29612 GCA_964355495.1 uncultured Acidiferrobacterales bacterium | reverse complement strand
CGGCGCCAATATCCATGAGTACACCGGCGAGGTTGCGCACCATGTGGTGCAGGAAGGCGTTAGCGGCGACCTTGATGACGACGAACTCGCCGTGGCGCGTCACCGTGAGTTCTCGCACTGTGCGTACCGGGCTCTTGGCCTGGCATTGCATGGCGCGGAACGAGGAGAAGTCATGCGTGCCGGGGAGATGTTGTGCGGCGGCCTGCATGCGCTCCACATCCAGCGGCCGATACTCATGGGTGACGCGCTGTGCCAGATAGGTCGGGCGTACCGAGCGGTTCAGGATCACGTAGTGATACTCGCGCCCGGTGGCCGCGAAGCGTGCGTGGAATTCGGGATCGACCGCGCTCGCCCAGAGCAGGGCGACACTGTCCGGCAGATTGCTGTTGGTGCCGCGCAGCCAGGCATGATTGCTGCGCTGAATATCGGTGTCGAAATGAATCACCTGGGCGCTGGCATGCACCCCGGCATCGGTGCGCCCGGCGGTGGTGACGCGGATCGGCGCGTCCGCTACCTGCGATAGCGCCTTTTCCACTGCCTCCTGCACCGACGGCGCGCAATCCTGCCATTGCCAGCCGGAGAAGTTGGAGCCGTCGTATTCGACGATTGCAGCGATACGCATGCCGTTATTGTACACGAGCCACTATGGGCCCTGCGGCCTGCCAAAACGCGTTTCAGGGTCTACGGATAGTTGAGAAATGCATCGAAACATCAACCTCCGTCATTCCGGCGAAAGCCGGAATCCAGGATGTCGATGAAAGCATTACCATTAATACCTGGACACCGGCTTTCGCCGGTGTGACGAAGCTTTTTTTCAACAGCCTGCTACTCTTGGAACATCACGGGGCCTTTTACAAAGGGGCGGCATGCAGGCGTTTCTGTTGTTCAAAGAAGGCGATCTGGCCCGGCAGGTAGAGTGCAAGGAGGTCATGATCCTTGGCCGCGAGGAAGGCAGCGACATCGTGCTGGACGATGCGCGTGTCTCGCGCCGCCACGCCATGCTCTACCGCATGCAGGATGGCAGCTTCTACATCGTGGACGAGGACAGTTCGAACGGCAGCTACGTGAACGCCGTGCGCATCCGACTGCCCACGCGCCTCAACGATGGCGACCAGATATCGATCGGCTCGATGAACATGCAGTTTTGCCAACCATCCGCCAAGGCCAGTGCGAGCCAACCACGCGAGCCGCGCGCCACGACCATTGTCGTGCAGGAGAGCATCGAGCTCATTCGCATTGTTATCCTGGTCGCCGACATCCGCGGCTTCACCAGCCTGTCGGAGGCAATCCCGGTGCGCGACCTCACCGAACTCATGAACCAATGGTTCCGCGAGGCCACGCAGTGCATCAAGCAGCGCCGCGGCACCATCGACAAGTTCATGGGCGATTGCGTGTATGCCCGCTGGGATGCCAACGCCGACCCCGGCGGCTCGCTGCTGAATGCGCTTGGCGCCGCGTGCGAACTGGATCGCATCACCCGGCACATCAACGAAACGCGCCCGAACCTGCCACAACAGCTCAAGATCGGTGTTGGCATCAACATCGGCAATGCCGCGCTGGGCACGGAACAAGGCCGTACCGCCATCGGCGACGCGGTAAACCTCACCTTCCGCCTGCAGGAGAAGACCAAGACGCTCGGTCGCGCCATCCTGCTCAACCGCGATGCCTATCTCAACCTGCCGAGCGATCTCTGGCAGGGGCGCGAGCAGACCATCAGCGTCGCCGGCAAGACCCAGCCGCTGGACGTGTGGGGAATTACCTTCGAGGAAGCAGCGGCGCTGCTGCAGGCACGGGAACAGCAGTAGAAATTCCTGGAAACGCGGGCGGGCGGATCGCAACAGCCCTGTCAGGGTGTGCCGGCAAGAAACTTCTCGGCATGCAGGCTGAGCCATTCGGCCGCCGCCTGCTGGGTGTCGCCGGAAGGGTTATTCATTTTCTGGTAGGTACCGATGGCCCGGTGCATTTCGATAATCCGCGCGCGCCGGGCATCACTCATTTCGACAAACTCGGCACCGACCGAAAACTTGTCGCGTTGCGGACGGCACCAAATTACCCTGGCCTTGAGTGTCGCCACCGGCTGGGCCGATGGCAGGTCGATATCAACTTTGTCTCCCTGCCGCAGATTCAGGGTCGTCACGAAACACAGTCCGCCACGACTGAGGTTGGTCATGTTGGCTGCGTTATCGGATTGCTTGGAGTTGACCAGCCTTACCATGACGATATAGCTGGCATCCAGCCGTTCGGATTCTCTCAGTTCGATGGACACTCACGCCTCCATATCGCCGGCAATGAATCGGCACCCAAAGTTCATTTATAGCATAAATCATGCTAAGTCCCGGCCTGTTTGTTCTTCACTGTGCGCCAAGCGCAAGACGCGGATCAAGCATGGGCGACGGTGAGAAACGGCTTCTGTTCGCCCTTGTATAGTGGTCCGGCCCGGTCGGGGCGCCCGACCGGGGCCGCAAAACAATTACTCTTTCGGCTTGTTGATGGACAGCAGCTCCACCTCAAAGATGAGGGCGGAGTTTGGTCCGATCAGATTACCCGCCCCGCGTTCGCCATAGGCTACGGTCGACGGCAGGTACAGCATCCACTTCGAGCCTTCCTTCATCAGCTGCAGCGCCTCGGTCCAGCCGGGGATCACGCCCTTGACCGGAAAGGTCGCGGGTTGATTGCGTTTATAGGAACTGTCGAACTCCGTCCCGTCGATGAGCGTGCCGCGATAATTCACCGTCACCGTGTCCTCGGCGGTGGGCTGTTTGCCCTTGCCCGCCGTAATGATCTTGTATTGCAGGCCGCTGGCGGTGGTCTTTACACCCTTCTCGCCCTTGTTCTTGGCGAGAAACGCCTCACCGTCCTTCTTGTTCTTCTCGATGATCTTCTTGGCCGACTCCTGCCGCACGGTCATGAAGCGCTGCTGCATCTCCTGGTCCGGCAAGGCGGGCGTGGCACCGGCCAGGGCGTCTTTCAGTCCGCGCGCCATCGACTCGGCATCGACGTCGGCGAGCTGTCTGTGGATCGACCGGCCGAGGTCATAACCGACGCTATAGCCGTTCTTTTCCGGTTCGGTCTTGAGTTCGGCCTTGTCCGCGGCAATGCCCGGCACAGCATACGCGAGCAGCAGCGTGACACAGATGACTGAAGATAATTTTCTCATAAATCTCCTTTAGAATCGTTGACAGTGCCCAACTTCACCCTTCACAGCCTTGCGGTGACATCTTTTATTTTTCGATAGCCTCAATCTCCTTCACTTCCTGATGTCCTCTCGGTAACTTCGAGCCACGCAAGGCGCGCTCGCTGACGTATTGATCGATATCATTACCGGAACGTAGTTTGAGTTCACCCTTGCCGGTTCGCAACAGCAATTGCTGTCCTTCTTTAAATACAGCGATACCGGCCAGGTACTCCTCGCGCTTCACGACGCGCGCACCGGGGATGGCGAGGATCTTCTCACCCTTGCCCTTCTCCATCGGCGGCAGTTCGGCCACCATGAACACCAGGATGTTGCCTTTGTTGGTGACCGCCGCCATCCAGTCATTCTGCATGTCGGCGACGCGCTGCGGTGGCAGGGCTCTGGAACCTTTCGGTACCTTGAGCACGGCCTTGCCGGCGCGGCGGTCGGTGATGAGGTCGCCGAGCTTGCCGACGAAACCGTAACCGGCATCGCTGGCGATAAGATAGAGATCCTCTGGCGCGCCCATCATCACGCCCGCCCAGGTAGCGCCGGGCGGTGGATTCAGACTGGAGGCGAGCGGCTCGCCGTGGCCGCGCGCCGATGGCAGCTTGTGTGCCGGCAGCGTGTAGCTGCGGCCGGTGGAATCGAGGAACACGACCTGCTGGTTGGTCTTGCCGCGCGCCGCCTGCAGGAATCTGTCGCCGGTCTTGTAGTCGAGGGCGCGCGCATCCACCTCGTGACCCTTGGCGGCGCGCACCCAGCCCTTCTCCGACAGCACCACGGTAATCGGCTCGGTGGGCAGCAGCTGCGTGACATCGATCGCCTTGGCGGCCTCGCGCTCGATGAGCGGCGAGCGGCGCTTGTCGCCGAACTCTTCGGCATCGCTGATGATCTCGTCGCGCACCAGCGCGCGCAGCTTCTGGTTCGATTTGAGCAGCTTCTCCAGCTCGTCGCGCTCCCTGGCCAGTTCCTTCTGCTCGCCACGGATTTTCATTTCCTCGAGTTTGGCCAGGTGGCGCAGCTTGGTTTCGAGAATCGCCTCGGCCTGAATTTCAGTGAGCTTGAAGCGCTTCATCAACACCGGCTTCGGCTCATCCTCACGGCGGATGATGCGGATCACCTCGTCCAGATTGAGATAAGCGATCAGCAGGCCATCGAGGATGTGCAGGCGTGCCTGCACCTTGTCGAACCGGTGCTGCAGCCGGCGGCGCACGGTCTCGATACGGAACTTGAGCCACTCGCTGAGCAGGTCCTTGAGGTTGTACACGCGTGGCCGGCCATCCAGGCCGATCATGTTCAGGTTCACGCGGTAGGAGCGTTCCAGATCGGTGGTGGCGAACAGGTGATCCATGATCTCCACCGGGTCGATACGCCCGGAGCGCGGCACAATCACGAGGCGAATCGGATTCTCATGGTCGGACTCGTCGCGCAAGTCCTCGACCATGGGCAGCTTCTTCTGCTGGCGCTGCTGATCGATCTGCATCAACACTTTGGCCGGCGACACCTGGTGCGGCAAGGCGGTGATCACGATTTCGCCGTCCTCGCGCTGCCACTTGGCACGCGCGCGGATGCTGCCAAGGCCGGTGTTGTACATCGCGCGGATCTCGGCCTTGGAGGTTACAATTTCTGCCTCGGTCGGGTAGTCCGGACCCTGAATATGTTTCATCAGCTCGCCGGTGGTCGAGTCCGGCTTGTCCAACAGGCGCACGCAGGCGGTCGCCACTTCGCGCACGTTGTGCGGTGGGATATCGGTGGCCATGCCGACGGCGATGCCAGTGGTGCCGTTCAGCAACACATGCGGCAGGCGCGCCGGCATGATCTTCGGCTCCTCCAGCGTACCGTCGAAGTTCGGTACCCACGCCACCGTGCCCTGTTCCAGCTCGCTCAACAATACTTGCGCGAACGGCGTGAGGCGCGACTCGGTGTAACGCATCGCCGCGAAACTCTTCGGGTCGTCCGGCGAACCCCAGTTGCCCTGGCCGTCCACCAGCGGGTAGCGGTAGCTGAATGGCTGGGCCATGAGCACCATGGCTTCGTAACAGGCGCTGTCCCCGTGCGGATGGAACTTGCCGAGCACGTCGCCCACGGTACGCGCCGACTTCTTGTACTTGGCGGCAGCCGACAGACCGAGCTCGGACATGGCGTAGATAATGCGTCGCTGCACCGGCTTGAGGCCGTCGGCGATGTTCGGCAACGCACGATCCAGCACCACGTACATCGAATAATCGAGGTAGGCCTTCTCGGTAAAGGTCGCGAGCGGAAGGCGTTCGATGTTCGCAACGCGCGGACGTGCCTGGAGGGGCGCAGCCTTGCCACGCTTGGCTGAGGCCTTTTTCGATGACTTGTTAGTCGATTTCTTTGCCATTAGGTTTATCCGTTATCTACGCAGAGAACGCAGAGGCGCAAAGGTCGCAGAGGTAATTCTTTCAAATTCAAAATCTCCGCGTTCTCTGCGCCTCTGCGTCCTCTGCGTTTCATTCCAGAGCCTAAATTACTTCTGCCTTGTTGCCGTTCTTCTCCAGCCATTCCTTGCGGTCGGGAGCGCGTTTTTTGGCAAGCATCATGTCCATGACGCGGTTGGTGCTGTCGCCGGCCTTGATCTCAAGCTGAATAAGCCGACGTGTGTTCGGGTCCATGACCGTCTCACGCAGTTGCGGCGGGTTCATTTCGCCCAGACCCTTGAAACGCTGGATGCCCGGGCGGGCGCGCGGGTTTTCCTTCCGGATACGTTCCAGCGTCTGCTTGCGCTCGTCTTCATCGAGCGCGTAGTACACCGTCTGGCCGACGTCGATGCGGAACAGCGGCGGCATGGAGACATACACGTGCCCGGCGACCACCAACGGTTTGAAGTGTTTGACGAACAGCGCGCACAACAGCGTGGCAATGTGCGCGCCGTCCGAGTCGGCATCCGCCAGAATGCAGACCTTGCCGTAGCGCAGTCCACTGATGTCGCCCGAACCCGGGTCCACGCCGAGCGCGACCGCGATGTCGTGCACCTCCTGCGAGCCGAGCACTTCGCTTGAGTCCACTTCCCAAGTATTCAGGATCTTGCCGCGCAGCGGCATGATCGCCTGGTAATCCTTGTCACGTGCCTGCTTGGCCGAACCGCCGGCCGAATCGCCTTCGACCAGGAACAGTTCGGTCATGTTGAGATCGGTCGAGAGACAATCGGCGAGCTTGCCCGGCAGCACCGGGCCCTGGCCGATTTTCTTGCGCTCGACCTTCTTGGCGGTCTTCATGCGCGCCTGCGCCGACTCAACGGCAAGATTGGCAATGCGCTCGGCATCGGCCACGTGCTGCATCAGCCACTGGGCAAAGGCGTCCTTGGTAATGGTGCCGACGAAGGCCGCGGCCTCGCGTGAGGTGAGACGCTCCTTGGTCTGGCCGGAGAACTGCGGGTCGCGCATCTTGTAGGACAGTACATAGCTGGTCTGGCCCCACACGTCTTCCGGTGCAAGCTTCACACCGCGCGGCAGCAGGCTGCGGAACTCGCAGAACTCGCGCAGCGCATCGGTGAGGCCCTGGCGGAAGCCGTTCACGTGTGTGCCGTCCTGCGCGGTCGGTATGAGATTGACGTAGCTCTCCATGAGCGGCTGGTCGTTTTCCGGCGCCCAGACGATGGCCCAGTCGAGCTCGCCATCGTTGTCCTTGAAGCGGCCGACGAACGGGTCTTCGGGAATCAGCTCCTGCTTGCCGAGTTCGCTCAGCAGGTAATCCTTGAGGCCGTCCTCGTAGCACCACTCCTCGTTGTTCTTCTTATCAGACTCGTCTTCAAAGGAGATCTTGAGGCCCGGGCACAGTACCGCCTTGGCGCGCAGCACATGCTTGAGCTTCGGGACGCTGAATTTGGGGCTGTCGAAGAATTTTTCGTCCGGCCAGAAGTGCACGGTAGTGCCGGTGGTGCGCGCCCCAACGCTACCGATCGGCTTGAGTTCGGCGGTCTTCTGGCCGCTGGCGAAGGCCATCTTGTATTCCTTGCCGCCGCGCCTGACGAACACTTCGAGCTTCTTGGAAAGCGCGTTGACCACCGACACGCCCACGCCGTGCAGGCCGCCGGAAAACGAGTAGCTCTTGTTCGAAAACTTTCCGCCGGCGTGCAGGCGCGTGAGAATCACCTCGACACCCGAGACACCCTCGCCCTTGTGCTTGTCCACCGGCATGCCGCGGCCATCATCCGTGGCCGCGAGCGACCCATCCTTATAGAGCACCACATCGATGCGCTTGGCGTGGCCGGCAATGGCCTCGTCCACCGAGTTGTCGATGACTTCCTGGGCGAGGTGATTCGGCCGGGTGGTGTCGGTATACATGCCCGGACGCTTGCGCACGGGTTCGAGGCCGGTCAGGACTTCAATCGCAGAGGCGTCGTAGGTTTGGCTCATGCGCAGAAAACCGGTGAATCGGAACGGCTGAATCGGAGAGGATGCGCGGCTCCGCGGTTGGAGCACCACGGGATGGGGCCGGAGAAAACGGGACAAATCGCTCGCATTGGCGCGGAATTATAAAAGATATTCGCACAAAAGTCCGTTCCCGGACTTTTGTGCCGCGCCAATGCGAGCGAGACCAGCAGAATCCGTCTTAGGCGAGATCCTGGGCGAGCGCGGCGCGCGTCGCTTCCGACACCGGGCTGACGCTGTGGGTGTAGGCCGGGTGCTCGATGCCCATGTTGATGTCCGCACCGCTTTTCACGGCATTGATCATGTCCGGCGCCAGCTCGAAGCGCAGGAAGTGCACGGACGAGGTCTTCTCCTCGGTCGTGCGCTCCAGATCTTCATCGGCGATCGGCCAGACCTTGGTAAAGCTGGCGACTTGCACCCAGACCTTGTGCTCGACGCCGATCAATTTTCCCAGGGCGACACGACGTTCGTCCTCGTCACCGTATTCGATCATGAACGTCGCTTTCCAGTTGCTGCCGTCCGGGATCATCGGGTTATAGGCGTTGAGCTCATCTTCGATGCCCGCTTCTTCGAAAATGCGTTCGGCACGCAGCATTTCCTGCACCTGGTAGTGCATGGTCAGCCGGTCCTCGAAGTAAAGCGTTACGTGTGGTCCGATCTGCACCTGGCGGTTCTTCTTGTGCGTCATGACCTTGGCGCGGAAGTCGTTGCGCTGTTTGGCGTACTGCTCCAGCGGCATGAGCTGGTCACGGGTGAGCTTCTGCATGGTTTTGGCTCTCATGAAATACGTCTCAGGGCCTGTGCTTGCCTTCGAGGGCAACAATCGGTTTGTCGGTAAACAGGTAATCGCGCAGCTCCTTGTCGAACCTCGGGTCGCGGCGGCGGATCCACTCGAGCACCATGGCGGCGTGTTCCTTTTCCTCGTCGCGGTTGTGCGCGAGGATGGCGCGCAGCTCCTTGTCCTGGCAGGCGTCGACCCGCTGGTTATACCAGTCCACCGCTTCCAGTTCCTCCATGAGCGAAACGATGGCGCGGTGCATGTCGCGGGTTTCCTCGCTCAGGTTCGATTCGTGATAGCCCTCGTTCGCCATAGCCCCTCCTTCTTGAGAATCAAATCCCGTATGCCGCACGCAGCAGCGACATCGGGTGCTCCGGCTGCATGCCGGTTTTCAGGCCATTCTCGATCTGGTGCCCGGCCATCGGGCAGTCGCTGCTGTAATGATCGCACGCGCTCGCCTTGACGCGATCCACTACCGGCCGGCAGATCTTCATCGACGCCGCGTGGAACTCGCTCTTCACCGCATAGGTGCCGTCGTGCCCCGAGCAGCGCTCGATGGTCTCGATCCTGGTATCCGGCACGAGTTGCAGCAGCTCACGCGTCTTGAGGCCGATGTTCTGCACACGCAGGTGGCAGGGCACGTGGTAGGCGACCTTGCCGAGCGACTGCTTGAAGTCGGTGCTCAGCCTGCCCTCCTTGTGGCGCAGCATCAGATACTCGAACGGATCGAACATCGCCTTCTTCACCTTCTGCACACTCGGGTCGTCCGGGAACATGAGTGGCAGTTCCTGCTTAAACATCAGCGCGCAGGATGGCACCGGTGCCACGATGTCCCAACCCTCATCCACGAGCTTGGCGAGCACCGGGATGTTCGCTTCCTTCGCACGCGCTACCGCCTCCAGATCGCCGAGTTCGAGCTTGGGCATGCCACAGCATTGCTCCTTCTCGGCGAGGGTCACGGGGATGCCATTGTGGCGGAATACTGCCACTAGGTCCTCGGCGACCTGCGGTTCGTTGTAGTTGCCATAGCAGGTGGCATACAGCGCCACGCGCCCGCGGGTGCTGGCTGTCGGCGTCGCGCCACCGGCCGCGGCGGCATCGTCGTAGCGCTTGCGGAACGTGCGGCTGTGATACTTCGGCAGGATCGCGTCCGGGTGCACGCCCAGCACCTTGTCGAGCGCCTTGCGGAACACCTTGGTCTTGTTCGAGGCGTTGACGGTCTGCACCACGATCGGAATGCCCGCGAGCTTCCCGAGCGTGTCGGTGCTGGTGAGCATGCGGTCGCGCAACTTGGTTTCGCCCTTCTGGAACTTTACCGCCTTGGCACGCAGCATGAGGTGCGGGAAGTCGAGATTCCATTCGTGCGGCGGCACATACGGGCACTTGGTCATGAAGCACAGGTCGCACAGGTAGCAGTGGTCCACGACCTTCCAGTAGTCTTCCTTCTTGATGCCATCGACCTCCAGGGTGGGCGACTCATCCACCAGGTCGAACAGCGTCGGGAATGACTGGCACAGGCTTACACAGCGGCGACAACCGTGGCAGATGTCAAACGCGCGTTCCAGCTCCTTGTTAAGCGCATTCTCATCGTAAAACACCGGGCTCTTCCAATCGAGTGGATGGCGGCTGGGTGCCTGGAGACTGCCCTCGCGCTTGCCTTCGGTCGGTGCGGACATGGGTTTTCCTTTTTTAGTGAGAAAACAAGCTACCCAGCGAGCAACGGTCGTGTATGCCGGCCGGCTTGGTTCCAGACTATCGAGAAATGCGGGGCCGGCCAATCCGGCCCCGCATGCCGATCAGACTTACTTACCGAGTGTATCCAGCGCCTTCTGGAAACGATTGGCGTGCGAGCGCTCGGCCTTGGCCAGGGTCTCGAACCAGTCGGCGATCTCCGCGAACCCCTCGTCGCGCGCGGACTTGGCCATGCCCGGGTACATGTCGGTGTACTCGTGGGTCTCGCCGGCGATCGACGCCTTCAGGTTGTCGGCGGTGGCGCCGATCGGCAGGCCGGTGGCCGGATCGCCGCACTGCTCCAGGTACTCGAGGTGGCCGTGCGCGTGGCCGGTCTCGCCTTCCGCCGTCGAGCGGAACACGGCGGACACGTCGTTGTAGCCCTCGACATCGGCCTTGTTGGCGAAGTACAGGTAACGGCGATTGGCCTGCGATTCACCGGCGAATGCGGCTTTCAGGTTTTCATGGGTCTTGGTGCCTTTGAGCGACTTCATCTTGCTTCTCCTTGGTGTTGTCGGTTGCTGGGTGAGATTCGTCCCGTCAGTGTGCGGCACTGATTTAGACTTATTCTAAGTTATACCTTCCCGGCATGTCAACGCCATCATGCCATGCGGCCCGGACGGGTCGTTGACCACTGTCAAACAGCGCCCTTCCTGTGAAGGATGCTGGCTCTCGCCATTTGTACGCAGCTTGTATAAAAAATGTGCAAACCATGGGTAGACGAACAAAAAACCGCTAGAGTTCCAGACTGATGGCATTTGGCGATCCGGCTTCTCTCATCTACTATTAATTCTTGAATCGAATGGCCTGATCAGGCTCAACATTTTTCCTATTTCTATCCGGAAGATATGGCAATCCCCACCCCTGCAAGTAACCTGAGCGGCTTGGCACTGCGGCTGGTGCGCGAGGGCTTTCTACCGGTCGCCGACGCCGAACGCCTGCAAACCGAAGCCAATACCCAGAAGCTTCCGCTCATCTCGCATCTTGTCAGTAGCAAGAAACTCAACAGCGGAACGATCGCCAAGGTTGCCTCCGAAGAGTTCGGGGTTCCGCTATTCGATATCGCCGCGCTCGATACCGAACATGCGCCCTTCAAGCTGGTTGACGAAAAGATACTCCGCAAACACAGGGCGTTGCCGATATTCAAACGTGGCAACAAGCTGTATGTGGCGGTGGCCGATCCGACCAACCTGCAGGGGCTGGACGAGATCAAATTCAACACCGGCCTGGCCACTGAGCCGGTGTTGGTGGATGAAACCAAGCTGTCGCTCGCGCTCGACAAGATGCTGGATGCGGCCGATACCTCGCTGACCGACTTCGCCGTCGGCGGCGATGACCTGATTGGCCTGGACATTGGCGGCGACGAGGACGCCAGGAACAAAGGGCCGGAGTCCGAAGCGGAAGTCAACGATGCGCCCATTGTCAAATTCGTAAACAAGCTGCTGCTGGACGGCATCAACCGTGGTGCCTCGGATATCCATATCGAGCCCTACGAAAAATTCTGCCGCGTGCGCTACCGCATCGACGGCATGTTGCACGAAGTCGCACAGCCGCCGCTGGCGCTCGCCGGGCGCCTCGCGGCACGCATGAAGATACTGGCGCGGCTCGACATCGCCGAGCGCCGTGTGCCGCAGGACGGCCGTATCAAGTTGCGCATTTCCAAGAACCGCGCGATCGACTTCCGTGTCAGCACCATGCCCACGCTGTTCGGCGAGAAAGTGGTGGCACGTATCCTCGACCCGGCCTCGGCGAGTCTCGGCATCGAGAAACTCGGCTACGAACCCGAACAGCAGCGCCTGTTCCTCGATGCCATCCATCGACCCTACGGCATGGTGCTCGTCACCGGCCCGACCGGCAGCGGCAAGACCGTAAGCCTCTATACGGCGGTGAACATTCTGAATACAGCGGAGACCAACATCTCCACGGCCGAAGATCCGGTGGAAATCAACCTGGCGGGCATCAACCAGGTCAATATCAACGACAGAGCCGGGCTCACCTTCTCCATCGCATTGAAGGCCTTCCTGCGCCAGGATCCGGACATTATTCTGGTGGGCGAAATCCGCGACCTCGAAACTGCCGAGATCGCCATCAAGGCCGCCCAGACCGGCCATATGGTGCTCTCCACCCTGCACACCAATGACGCGCCGAAGACCCTCAGCCGCCTGGTGAACATGGGTGTCGCGCCATTTAATATTG
This sequence comes from uncultured Acidiferrobacterales bacterium, assembly GCA_964355495.1. Classification (GTDB taxonomy): domain Bacteria; phylum Pseudomonadota; class Gammaproteobacteria; order Acidiferrobacterales; family UBA6901; genus UBA6901. The sequence continues at coordinate 17,338 of CAYHES010000010.1, read as the reverse complement.
CCTCCGCGGTGCTTCTGATCGTGGCGCAACGCCTGGCACGGCGGCTGTGTCCAAACTGCAAAAAACTTGTAACCATTCCGAAAGAGGCGCTGCTCAAGGCCGGTTATAAAGAGACCGATCTCAGGGATCTTAAAATCTACGGCCCCAATCCGGATGGCTGCGACAATTGCAGCCACGGCTACAAGGGGCGCGTCGGTGTCTACCAGGTGATGCCGATCTCGGAAGGAATCAGCGCCATCATCATGCGCGGCGGCAATGCCCTGGACATCGAGATGCAGGCAAAAAAAGACGGTATTCCGGATCTGCGAGAATCAGCACTCAAGAAGGTGCGCGATGGCCTGACCAGTCTGGAAGAAGTCGAGCGCATCACCAACTAGCGGTCAATTCTTAAGGAAGATCCATACTCATGGCGGAACAGGCGGCGGCAAAGACCGAGAAAGTGGAAAAGGTCGAGAAGCAGAAACTCTCCATCTTTAACTGGGAGGGTCTCGACAAGAAAGGCAAGAAACTGCAAGGCGTTACCGAGGCAATCAGCGTTGCCTATGTCAACGCCCAATTGCGCCGCCAAGGTGTCAATCCGACCAAGGTGCGCAAACAGACCAAGTCGCTCTTCCAGACCAAGAAGAAAATCACCCCCAAGGACATCTCGGTATTCACCCGCCAGTTCGCCACCATGGTGGAATCCGGCATTCCGATCGTGCAAGGCATTGAGATTGTCGCCAAGGGTCACGAAAATCCGAGTGTGCAACAGTTACTGACCGCGGTTAAGCAGGACATTGAATCCGGCACCACCCTGAGCGGGGCGCTTGGCAAACACAAGCTGTACTTCGATGCCCTCTATTGCAACCTGGTGCAGGCCGGCGAGCAGGCCGGTATTCTCGACGACATCCTTCAAAAAGTCGCGACCTACAAGGAAAAAATCGAGGCCATCAAAGGCAAGATCAAATCCGCGCTCTTTTACCCTGCGGCCGTGATTGTGGTGGCCTTCATCGTTACCGCGATCCTGCTGATTTTCGTGATCCCGCAATTTGAGAGCATGTTCAAGGGGTTTGGTGCCGAGCTGCCCGCCATGACCCAGTTTGTGGTCAATCTTTCCAAGTTCATGCGTGAGTGGTGGTGGCTGATCTTTGGCGGCCTGGGCGGCTCGGTCGCCTTCATTGCTTACACCTACAAGCGCTCGGAAAAGATGCAGCACACCGTTGATCGGCTGGTCCTGCGCGCGCCCGTGGTTGGCATGATCGTAAAGAAGGCAACCATCGCCCGTTACGCCCGCACCCTGGGTACCATGTTTGCCGCCGGTGTCCCGCTGGTCGAAAGCCTGGACTCCGTAGCAGGCGCCGCTGGCAACCGCGTGTACTACGATGGTGTCATGGCCATCAAAAACGAAGTCTCAACCGGAACACATCTGCGCGTCGCCATGGAACACACCGGCCTGTTCCCCAACATGGTTGTACAGATGGTGGCAATCGGCGAGGAATCCGGCGAACTCGACAAGATGCTCGGCAAGGTCGCGGACTTCTACGAGCAGGAAGTAGACGATGCGGTCGCGTCGATGAGCAGCCTCATCGAGCCCATGATCATGGCATTCCTCGGCGTCGTTATCGGCGGGCTGGTGATTGCCATGTACCTGCCGATCTTCAAACTCGCTGCGGTGGTCTGACACACAGGGTCGCGCATCCCGGTCATTCTTCACAGGTTTCCCTTTCCTCGATGACGTTACCGGCCCTCATTCAGGCGAGCTCGTTCGCCTTCGGACTGCTCGCCGCGGCTCTCGGCCTGATCATTGGCAGCTTTCTCAACGTCGTGATTCACCGCACGCCGATTGTGCTCATGCGGAACTGGCAACGGGATTGCCGGGATCTGGCCGGGCAGGCAGAAAGCGCGGCTCCCCATGAGAAATACAACCTTGTCACGCCTCGCTCGCGCTGCCCGCATTGCGGGCATGCAATCAGCGCGCTGGAAAACATCCCGGTCATCAGCTACCTGTTGCTGCGTGGAAAATGCTCGGCCTGCCGGGAACCGATCAGCCTGCGCTACCCGTTTGTCGAACTGTTGTCCGCCGTGCTGGCGGCGGTCACCGCCTGGCATTTCGGGTTCAATGCGGCCGGCATCGCAGCCATCGTGCTGACCTGGACGCTGGTCGCGCTGGCCTTCATCGATATCGATCACCAGCTCCTGCCAGACGTGATGGTCCTGCCGTTTGTGTGGATAGGATTGCTGTTGAATCTTTTCAGCGTGTTCACGCCCCTGCCGGACGCCGTCATCGGGGCAGTGGCCGGCTACCTGTCCCTCTGGCTCGTGTTTCACTTGTTCAAGCTCATCACCGGCAAGGAAGGCATGGGCTATGGCGATTTCAAGCTGTTCGCGCTGTTCGGTGCCTGGCTCGGCTGGCAGAGCCTGCCGCTCATTATTCTTCTAGCTTCCTTCATTGGCGCGCTCATCGGCATCAGCCTGATCGTCTTCCAGGGACGTGATCGCGCCAAGCCCCTGCCGTTCGGCCCGTACCTCGCGGCGGCCGGCTGGGTGGCCATGCTCTGGGGCGATGAGATCATGCGCCAGTATCTGCAGATGACGCGCTTCTAGATTTTCGCCCACCATGTTGCGTATCGGGCTTACCGGCGGCATCGGTAGTGGAAAGTCGACAATCGCCGCACTGTTCGCCGCTCACGGCGTGCCGGTTATCGATGCGGACGTCATCGCCCACCAACTCACCCTCCCGGGCACCTCGGCTACCACCCAGATCCTGCAGGCATTCGGTCCGGATATTGCCGATGCCAACGGCGGCATTGATCGCCAGCGCCTGGCGCAACGTATATTCAACGATCGCAATGATCGCGCGCGTCTTGAAGGAATTCTGCATCCACTGATTCGCGCGGAAATGCAGCGCCACCAGGAGAATCTCGGTGCGCCCTACTGCCTGCTGGTGATCCCGCTGCTGTTCGAGGCCGGCCAGAGGGATATGGTGGACCGGGTATTGGTGGCGGATATCGACGAAGGCACGCAAATCGCCCGCGTTGCGGCGCGTGACGGCCGGAGCGAGGCCGAGATCCGGGCGATCGTGGCATCGCAAGGAGACAGGCCGCAGCGGCTGAAAATGGCCGATGACTGTATTAACAACACCGGCGACCTTGCCGAACTCAAGGCCCAGGTCGAGGCCTTGCACCGCAAATATCTCGCCTTGGCCCGAGATGCCTGCAACGGGCACTAGCGCAACGCCACTTCGACTGCCTGCTCGATTGATGGCGCCTCCCAAAGACCGCGGATCATCGCAAGGCCCGACGCACCCATACAGCGCACCTTGGTCAGATGTTCCGGCAGCATTCCCCCGAGCGCATAGACGGGCACGTCGGAATGCATCCGCAGACGCAAAAACCCTTCCCAGCCAAGCGGTACGGCGTGCGGGTGCGAGGCGGTTGCCAGTACTGGCGACAGCAGCGCGAAATCCGCACCGATGCGCGCTGCCTGCGCAAGCTCGTTGGCGTCATGGCAGGAGACCGCGACCAGACATGACTGCGGAAGCGGTCGATTCTGCAAGGCCATGAGCCGCCGGCTATCGAGGTGCACACCGTCTGCGTTACACGCCGCGACCAGCGCAGGGTCGGCATTGAGCAGCACATGCGCATCGTATCGGTGTGCCAGCGCCGTCACGACACGCGCATATTCCGTGTACTCCTCAGCGGACATGTACGGCTCGCGCAACTGCAGTAACCGCGCTCCAGCGGCCAACGCGCGCTCGATCAGCACAAGCATCCCGGCCTTTCCGTAACGGCGAGCGTCGGTGATGAGATAAAGCGTTGGCAACTGCAAGGCACGCACGATCGGCAGGTCGGCGGCCGGAAGATCGAGACTGGCGAGTTCCGGCGGTGTCACCCAGCGCAGCGGCTGACCTTCGCGACCGTGCGGATCACCTGTGTAATCCGTCACCCGCCACACATCGAGCAGTACGCTCTGGTCGGGATAGGCATGATGTAGGCGCTGCAAGGGACAGGCGGCACGCAGTGTGATGCCCAACTCCTCATGCAGCTCGCGCGCCAGTGCTTCGGGCACTGCCTCGCCGACATGAATCTTACCGCCCGGGAATTCCCACTTCCCGCCCTGGTGTTTATGCCCGGGACGCTGCGCGACGAGGATCTGATGTTGCGCGTTCTCGATGATGCCGACCGCGACCGCGGTCACGTCAAGTACGGTACTCGGCATTGATGGTTACATAGTCATGCGACAAATCACAGGTCCACAGGCGCGCATTCGCCGCGCCAGCGCCGAGGTCGACACGCACGCAGATCTCGGACTTGGCCATGACCGCCTGGCCCTGCGCCTCGCTGTACTCCGGGGCGCGACCGCCGTTGCGCACGATGCACACGTCATCCAGATGTATCGATACCCTGTCCACCTGGAGTTGCGGGATGCGTGCCCGCCCAACGGCGGCCAGAATGCGTCCCCAATTCGGGTCGCTGGCGAAGAATGCGGTCTTGACCAGCGGCGAGTGCGCGATGGTATAGGCAACCTCGAGGCAATCCGCCTGGCTTGCGCCCTGCACGACATCGATGGTGATGAATTTAGTGGCGCCCTCGGCATCGCGCACGATGGCCTGAGCCAGATCGGCCAGCACCTCGCGCACGGTATCGTAGAAGGCCTCGTAGGCCGCACCCTCGGCAACACGGATCTCAAGCCCTGACTTGCCGGTGGCCAGCAATACGCAGGAGTCGTTGGTCGAGGTATCGCCGTCCACGCTGATGCGATTGAAGCTCTCATCGGCCGCCGCGCCCAGGCACCGCTGCAGGACCACGGGCGTCACAGACGCATCCGTGGCGATAAATGCCAGCAGCGTCGCCATATTCGGACAAATCATGCCGGCGCCCTTGGCGATGCCGGTCACTGTAATGGTCTTGCCTTCGATGGCTACACGCCGCGAGCTGCCCTTGGGCAAGGTGTCGGTGGTCATGATCCCGTGCGCCGCCTCTGCCCAACCGCTATCGCTCATGGCGCTGAGGCAGCCCGGCAAGCCCGCGACCAGCCTTTCGACCGGCATGCGCTCGCCGATCACGCCCGTGGAAAACGGCAACACCTCGCTGGGTGCGCAGCCCAAGTCCGCCGCGAGCGCCGCACAACTGCGTTGCGCATCATCCAGGCCCGCGGGGCCAGTTCCGGCATTTGCGAAACCGGTATTGATCAGCAGGGCACGCGGAGCGGCCTTGGCAAGATGTCCGCGCGCCACAGTGACCGGCGCCGCGCAGAAACGGTTCTGCGTGAACAGCGCTGCGGCCTGCGTGCCTGGGGCGCACTCGATCACCACCAGGTCGCGCCGGTCCTGTTTGCGGATCTGTGCTCGCGACGTGCCCAGACGTATCCCGGGCACAGGATAGAGTTCAGGCAAAGGCGGGAGATTCACGGCCATATTTAAAGTCAGATACAAGATACAAGATACAAAGTTAGTTCAGTCTAACGCTCGCAACTACCCCTCGCTACTTGCACCCCGTGGCTGTGGTTATGCCAGCCGGCCGTGGCATTGCTTGTATTTTTTACCTGAGCCACACGGACACGGGGCATTGCGTCCAATCTTCGGACCCTGACGCGTCATGGTCTGGGTATCGGCCGACTCCGCTTCGGCATCGCTGCCGGTCGTGGAGGGGTGCTCATACCGCACGCTCGACGGCGTCTGGCGTTGCGCCTCCAGCGCTTCGATATCCTGCTCCTCGCGGATCTGCACGCGCGTGATAAGGCTAATCACTTCATGCTTGATGCGATCCAGCATGTCGGAGAACAACTGAAAGGCCTCGCGTTTGTATTCCTCTTTGGGGTTCTTCTGCGCATAGCCGCGCAAATGAATACCCTGGCGCAAATGGTCCATGGCCGCAAGATGGTCTTTCCATTGCGAATCGAGCACCTGCAGCATCACCGCCTTCTCGAAGTGGCGCATGACGTCCGCCCCCGTATGGGCGGCCTTGGCGACATGCGCCTGCTCGAACTCGGCCAGCGCCCGCGCGCGCAGCCCCGCCTCATCCAGGCTGGCATCGTCATTCAACCAGCGCTGGATCGGCAACTTCAGCCCAAACTCACGCTCGATATTCTCTTCCAGTCCACGCACATCCCACTGCTCGGCGATGCTCTCCGGTGGTATGAATACGTTGATGACACTGTCCACGACACCGGCGCGAATTGCCTGAATGCTCTCGGAGATGTCGTCTACCTCCATCAGGCGATTGCGCTGTTCGTAGATCACCTTGCGCTGGTCGTTGGCAACGTCGTCGTACTCGAGCAATTGCTTGCGGATGTCGAAGTTGCGGCCCTCGACCTTGCGCTGGGCGTTCTCAATGGCGCGCGTGACCCACGGGTGCTCGATCGCCTCGCCCTCCTGCATGCCCAGCCTCTGCATGAGGCCGGACAGGCGCTCGGAACCGAAGATGCGCAGCAGGCTGTCTTCGAGCGACAGGTAGAAGCGGGTAGAACCCGGATCGCCCTGGCGGCCGGAACGGCCGCGCAACTGGTTGTCGATGCGGCGTGACTCGTGGCGTTCGGTACCGATCACATGCAGGCCACCCGCTGCCAGCACCTGGTCGTGACGGTGTTGCCAGTCTTCGCGAATCTTTTGTTCTTTCGCCTTGTCACCCTCCGTTACCGCAAGCTCCATTTCCATATTGCCGCCCAGCACAATGTCCGTGCCGCGGCCGGCCATGTTGGTGGCGATGGTCACGCCACCCGGACGCCCGGCCTCGGCCACGATTTGTGCTTCACGCTCGTGGTGCTTGGCGTTCAGCACCTGGTGCGTGATCTTCTCTTTCTGCAGGAGCTTGGCCAGGGACTCGGAGGCCTCGATCGAGGTCGTGCCGACCAGCACCGGCTGGCCGCGCTGGTGACAGTCGCGAATGTCGGCAAGGATCGCGGCGTGTTTCTCGGTGCCGGTGCGGTACACCTGGTCGCCCATGTCCTGGCGGATCATCGGCCGGTGGGTCGGAATCACCACGACCTCCAGGTTGTAGATGTGCTGGAACTCGTAGGCCTCGGTATCGGCGGTGCCGGTCATGCCGGAGAGTTTCTTGTACAGACGGAAATAGTTCTGGAAGGTGATCGAGGCGAGCGTCTGGTTCTCGTTCTGGATGCGCACGCCCTCCTTCGCCTCGACGGCCTGATGCAGCCCGTCCGACCAGCGCCGTCCGGTCATCATGCGTCCGGTGAACTCATCGACGATGATGACTTCATTGTCCTTGACGATGTAATCCACCTCGCGCCGGAAGAGTGCGTGGGCGCGCAAGGCGGCGTTCAGGTGGTGCAGCAGGCTGATGTTGGCGATATCGTACAGATTGCTGCCCGTCTCCAGCAGGCCGGCGCGCATCAGCAGCTTCTCTGCGGTCTCGTGCCCGGCCTCGGTCAGAAAGGCCTGGCGGCTCTTCTCATCCACGCTGTAGTCACCCGGCCCGTCTTCCTTTTCCTGACGGGAGAGGCTGGGAATAATGGCATTGATCTTGTAATAGAGGTCGGTGTTCTCCTCGGTCGGACCGGAGATGATGAGCGGCGTACGCGCCTCATCGACCAGAATCGAGTCCACCTCGTCCACGACCGCAAAGTTGAGCCCGCGCTGCACGCGATCCGCGGCGCGGAACGCCATGTTGTCGCGCAGATAGTCGAACCCGTACTCGTTGTTGGTGCCATAGGTAATGTCGTCCGCGTAGGCGGCGCGCTTGGTCTCGTTGTCCTGCCCGGACACCACGACCCCGACGGTCAGGCCGAGAAAGTTGTAGACCTTGCCCATCCAGGCCGCATCGCGGCGTGCCAGATAGTCATTTACCGTTACCACGTGCACGCCCTTGCCGGTTAACGCATTCAGGTACACGGCCAGCGTCGCCACCAGGGTTTTTCCTTCGCCGGTGCGCATCTCGGCGATCCGGCCGGAGTTCAATACCATGCCACCGATCAGCTGCACATCGAAGTGGCGCATGCCCAGCGTGCGCTTGGCAGCCTCGCGTACCGCTGCAAACGACTCGGGCAAGAGCGCATCCAGTGTCTCACCCCGCTCCAGGCGCTGGCGGAACTCGATGGTCTTGGCGCCGAGCGCCGTATCGGTGAGCGCCGCCATCTGCGGCTCCAGTTCATTGATTCGCGCGACCACGCCACGCAACTGCCGGATCAGGCGTGTATTGCGGTCACCGATAAACTTCTTGAGTATGTTCACTACCATGAGAATGAAATCAGTCCTGAGGCAATATGATGACCGCAAACCGGTCGCCCGCACGAAAAACAGGGCGTACGGCCATTAAAGGCGTGATTATGGAGGAAAAGCGCCGCGACTTGAATAGACAGACCGGCCGCGCCGGGACGATTACGACGAAGACTGCAGGTAGGAGCTGGGATTGACTGCCTTGCCGTCACGCAACACCTCAAAATGCAGGTGCGGACCGGTGGAGCGGCCGGTTGTACCCACCAGCGCCACACCCTGACCCTTGGTCACACGGTCGCCGACCCGTACCAGCGCAGACTTGCAGTGTGCGTAGCGGGTGGTATAGCCGTTACCGTGATTGATTTCGACGACGCACCCGTAACCTTCCTTGTCGCCGGCGTAACTCACCACACCGCCACCCATGGCCTTGATGGTCGAGCCAAAACGGCTGGCGATGTCCACGCCTTCGTGGACGGCGGTACGGCCGGTAAACGGATCGGATCGCTGCCCGAAACCGGAGGATACCCAGCCGCCTTCTGTTGGCCAGCCGGTTGGATGCACGGCGGCCTTCAACTGTTTGTCGAGCAGTGAACTCTCCAGCGCCGCGAGCCGCTCGGATTTCCTTTCGATCTGCCCGGATACCCTCTCGAGCGTCTTGAGAAAATCCGGTACCGACATGGACGATGACCCGCGGACCGGCTCCGGGCCGCCCAACGCGGGTCCTTCCGAGAAATCGAACTCGCGTTTGTCGAGGCCGCCCATACGGGCCAGCCTCTGGCCGAGGGCATTCAACCGCAGCAGTTCCGCCTGCATATGCCCGAGACGCTGGGCCAGTGCGTTGAGATGCAATTCCGCGTCGCGCCGGGTCTGTTCAATCACCTGGCGCTCGTTGCTGAGCAGCGCTGCCTGGCGCTGGACATACTCCGGTTCACGTGTTCCGGCGGTCGGGTCGAGATAGGCCGATACCTTGAAAGAAACAGCTCCGATCAGCAGCGGCAATCCCACCAGCACCACCAGCGCCAGCACCAAAAGCTGGGCGGGGCTCAGGCTGATGTTACGGCCGCGACCGGCGCTGTGCGGAACCAGGATAATGTTCATACCGTCGGCACCGCGCGCATGAAGGAGATGGCCGCCTTGTCCGACTCCTCATAGGAAACAAGTTCCCAGGCATCCTTGTCGACCATCAGGGTGCGCAAAATGCGGTTGTTCAACGCATGTCCGGACTTGTGGCCGCTGAATGCCCCAATTAACGGGTGGCCAAGCAGATACAGGTCGCCGATCGCATCCAACACCTTGTGTTTGACGAACTCATCTTCATAGCGCAACCCGTCCTCATTGAGAACGCGGAAATTGTCCATGACAATGGCATTGTCCATCCCACCGCCACGCGCCAGGCCCGCCGAGCGCAACATCTCGAGATCACGCATAAAACCAAACGTGCGGGCACGGCTCACTTCCTTTACAAACGAGGTAGTGGAAAAGTCCACACAGGCAGTCTGCGTAGACCGACGCAGGCTGGGATGATCAAAATCAATTCCGAAAGATACCTTGAAGCCGTCCCACGGCTCAAACTGTACCCACTTGTCGCCGTCTTCGATGCGTACTGGTTTCTTGATGCGAATAAACTGCTTGGGCGCAACCTGCTCCTCAATCCCGGCAGACTGCAGCAGAAAAACGAAGGGACCGGAACTGCCGTCCATGATCGGCACTTCAGGCGCGGTTACATCGACATAGGCATTATCAATGCCCAGACCCGCAAATGCCGCCATGAGGTGTTCAACGGTCGAAATCTTGGCGCCGTTCTTCTCGAGCGTGGTGGACATGCGCGTGTCGGTAACGTTCTCGGGGTCGGCCTTAATCTCAATGGGTTCATCAAGATCCACGCGCCGAAATACGATACCGCTCCCCACGGACGCTGGCCGCAAAGTCAGATAGACCTTCTCGCCAGTATGCAGACCCACGCCTGTGGCGCGGATGGCATTCTTGAGGGTCCGTTGCTTGATCATGCGAATCCGTATTAAAAATGGCTTGATAAATTCTTTGCACAACACTAAATCCCGGGGCAAGAAATCCATTCCCTGAGCGCCCGGGGCTGCATTGGTACTATTGATTCGCTATATTAAAGGTTAATTGACCACCCCTGTCCAGCTTATTCCCTGAATTACCGGTATTATCGGCCAACAAAGGCCGATAAACGGCTGACATATTTGGCCAGAACCCTAATATAAATATTTACTGTTGTCTGCCTCAATAACCAACTTAATCAGTCTACTAATCTGCCTGTTTACGTAAAAATGCCGGGATATCAAGGTACTCTATCCCGCCATCGGATACCCCGCGCAAATCAGCCGTTACCCGCCGGTTCCGGATTACGGTCGGTGTATCCAGTTGCTCGTAATCCGTTGTTCCGGTTCCTGTTTTAATAATCTTGTAGGGTTGGTGCCGCTTTTCACGCACGCCGAGACCCGTGGCTACTACCGTGACGCGCATCTCGTTATGCATGTCCGGATCAATGACCGTACCGATGACAACCGTCGCGTCCTCTGCCGCATACTCCTTAACGGTGTTGCCGACCTCCTCGAACTCGCCTATCGAGAGATCCCGGCCGGCCGTGACATTCACCAGGATGCCACGCGCCCCGGAGATATTAATGTCTTCGAGCAGCGGACTCGAAACGGCGGCGCGCGCCGCATCCATGGCCCGGTTCTCGCCGCTGGCGGTGGCCGAACCCATCACGGCCATGCCCATCTCGGACATGACGGTGCGCACGTCGGCGAAGTCTACATTTATAAGACCCGGGCGGGTGATCAGCTCGGCTATGCCCTGCACAGCGCCCTGCAAAACCTCGTTCGCCTTGCTGAACGCATCCAGCAGGCTCGCACCCTTGCCGACCACACTCAGTAACTTCTCGTTCGGGATCGTAATAATGGAATCCACGAACTCACCCAGTTCCTTGATGCCCTGCTCGGCAATGGCCAGGCGCTTTTTGCCCTCGAACGGAAACGGCTTGGTAACCACTGCGACGGTGAGAATACCAAGGTCCCTGGCCACCTGCGCCACGATCGGCGCCGCGCCGGTGCCGGTGCCACCGCCCATGCCGGCGGTGATGAATACCATGTCCGCACCTTGCAGGGCCTCGGCGATGCGCTCGCGATCCTCAACGGCCGCCTGCCGGCCGACTGCCGGATCGGCGCCAGCACCGAGTCCCTTGGTAAGGTTTGCGCCCAGCTGCAGAATGGTGCGCGCACCCGTCTTCTTGAGGGCCTGCGCATCGGTATTGGCAACAATGAACTCCACACCTTCGAGTTTGGCGCAGACCATGTGCTCGACGGCATTGCCGCCGCCGCCGCCGACGCCGATCACCTTGATCACGGCCTGTTCGCCGTAGCTATCCATTAGTTCAAACATAGTGGTGTCTCCTTATGAGTAATTGGTTGCCTTCTTTCCATCCGCCCTGTTAGAAATTCCCCTGAAACCAGCCCTTCATCTTGCCCAGCACACCCTTGATGCTTACCGATGTTGATTGCGTGACGAGCCCATAGTGGCTGCCGCCACGCGCCTTGGCGCCGAACAGCACCAGCCCCACACCCGTGGCGTAGATCGGGTTGTGCACCACGCCGCTCAGCCCGCCCACACCCTGCGGGATGCCAAGCCGCACCGGCATGTGAAACACTTCTTCGGCAAGATCGATCATGCCTTCCATCTTGGCGCTGCCGCCGGTGAGTACGATGCCGCTGCCGATCACGTCCTCGTAACCACTGCGCCGTAACTCCGCAAGCACCAAACCGTACAATTCCTCGATGCGTGGTTCGATCACCTCGGCGAGCGTCTGACGCGCGAGCTTGCGTGGCGGACGGTCACCGACACTCGGTACCTCGATGCTTTCGTCGCTGGTGGCGAGCTGAGTGAGCGCGCAACCATATTTTTTCTTGATCTCCTCGGCATTGGCCGTGGGCGTACGCAGCGCCACGGCAATGTCGTTCGTTACCTGATCGCCGGCAATCGGGATCACACTGGTGTGACGGATCGCGCCCTCCGTGAACACCGAGATGTCCGTGGTGCCGCCGCCAATGTCCACCATGCACACACCCAGCTCCTTCTCGTCCTCGGTGAGTACCGACAGGCTGGAGGCGAGCTGCTCGAGAATGATGTCGTCCACCTCCAGGCCGCAACGGCGCACGCACTTCACGATATTCTGTGCCGCACTGACCGCACCGGTGACAATGTGCACCTTGGCCTCCAGGCGCACGCCGCTCATGCCGATTGGCTCGCGGATACTTTCCTGGCCATCGATAATGAATTCCTGCGGCAAGACGTGCAGCACTTTCTGGTCAGCGGGTATGGCGAGCGCGCGCGCCGATTCAATCACCCGGTCGACATCATTCGGACCGACCTCCTTGTCCTTGATCGCGACCGTCCCGTGCGAATTGATTGATCGGATGTGTGAACCGGCGATCCCGGCGTATACCGACTTAATCTGGCAGCCGGCCATGAGTTCGGCCTCTTCGATAGCGCGCTGGATGGATTGCACCGTGGATTCGATGTTGACCACCACGCCCTTCTTCATGCCGCGCGATGGGTGGTGCCCGACACCAATGACTTCCACCTCACCGGTGGCGGTGACCTCGCCCACAATCGCCAGCACCTTGGAGGTGCCGATGTCGAGGCCCACAACCAGATTTTCGTCACCTTTCTTTGACATGCCTCAGCCCTCATTCAATCCGGTTGCCATGATTTCCGATGCGCGCGGTGCGCCCGTGCGGCTCGCCCATTCCACGGAAAACCCATTGGTGTAACGCAAATCAATACGCTTTGCCCTTGCCACCTGTGCAGCGAGCGCGCGCGGATAGACGCGCGCAAATCGTTCCACTTTCGTCTCGGGCTCTTCGCGGCCGAGCGTCAGCACCAGGCCGTTGTGCAGCACAATGTTCCAGGAATGCCGGTCGGTGAGTGTCAGTGCCGCCACCTGCAGCTGCACCGGCGCCAGGATGTCGTTGAGGCTGCGGTAGTGCTCCAGCACGCGCTGCTGCATTCCATCCGGGCCGGTGAGCAACGGCAAACCGGCCGGCCCCTCGCGCCCCTGCAGATTCACGTGCTCACCCTGCGCATTCACCCAAGCACGCTTTCCCCAGCGCGCCACGAGTTGTTGCTCGCTGAAGCGGATGTGCACGCCGTCCGGCCAGTGGCGCCGTACCGTCACCTCATGCACCCAGGGCACCGTGCGGGCACGCTCGCGAATGGCATCGAGATCGAGCAGGAAGAAATTGCCGCGCACCGAATCCATGACCGCTGTCGTCAATGCCTGTTGATCCACTTGCCGGAACTCGCCCTCGAAGCTCAGGCTGCGCACCGCGAAGCTTTCCGGCCGCAACACGGTGTCCGCCCCAAGCAGCACAAGCGTCGCGAACGCCAGCACGCCGAATGCGTATAGCCCGGCACGCCAGGGGCGCTCGATAATGTGCTGCTGCATTACTTCAAACGACGGCATGGCTCGGCTCCAGACTGGTTTCCAGAATGCGCAGGCAGAGCGCATCAAACTCAATTCCGGCGGCCCTGGCACCCATGGGCATCAGGCTGTGAGAGGTCATACCAGGCACCGTGTTCATTTCGAGGAAGTACGGCCGCCCCGCGCGATCAATAATGAGGTCCATCCGGCCCCAGCCGCGACACCCAAGCACGCGGAAGGCGCGCAGCACGAGTTCATGCAAGGGCTGCTCCTGCTCCGCCGGCATACCAGGGCAGTGGTAACGAGTGTCGTCGCGGAAATATTTCGCGTCGTAGTCGTAGAACTCGGTGGTCGGCTCGATGCGGATCGAGGGCAACACGCGGTCACCCAGTATCGGGAATTGCACTTCCGCACCATCGATGAAGCGCTCGGCGATCACGAGACGATCGTAACGCGCCGCCACCTGATAGGCCGCGGACAAATCCTCGCTGCGCTTCACCTTGGTGATGCCGATGCTCGATCCTTCGTTGGCCGGTTTCACGAAGATCGGCAACCCGAGCCGGGCCGCGACGGCAGGCATGTCGCTGCGCGCGTCGAGAAGAACGTAATCGCTGATGGGAATACCGGCGGCCTGCCACACCAGCTTGGTGCGCCACTTATCCATGGACAGCGCCGAGGCGAGCACGCCACTGCCGGTGTAGGGCAGGCCCAGGAGTTCGAGCGCCCCCTGCACGCTGCCATCTTCGCCGCCACGTCCATGCAGCACGATGAAGGCGCGGTCAAACCCCCGCATATCGGAAAGCTCTCGCTCGGCTGGATCGAATGCATGAGCGTCTACACCCTGACGCTGGAGCGCCGCAAGCACGGCGTTGCCGCTCAGCAGCGAGATCTCGCGCTCCGCCGAACGCCCGCCGAGCAGCACTGCCACTTTCCCGAAATCCGTTGCTTTCATAAGAAGCACCCAAAGGCGGCCACAGATGCACGCAGATGAATGCCGATGGGGAACCCCATCCTGAGATTCGTGTGGACTATTTTCTGTATTACTTTCATCAGCAGTTATCTGTGTTCATCTGTGGCTTGCAGTTGTCTTTCTCCGATAACACGCACTTCCGTCTCCAGCCTGACGCCCTGCGCCGCGTACACCTTGTCCCGCACCGCTTCAATCAGCGTTTCGATGTCGGCGGCCGTGGCGCTGCCGGTGTTGATAATGAAGTTGGCATGCAGCTCGGAGACGCAGGCGCCACCGATGCAAAGGCCCTTGAGACCGCTACGCTCGATCAGGCGCGCGCTGTGGTCGCCGGGCGGATTGCGAAAAACCGAGCCGGCATTCGGCCATTGCGTGGGCTGGGTGGCGCCGCGTTTGGCGAGCAGCGTCTTGATCTGTGCCTGGCCTTCTGCTTCGTTCCCGGGCGTGAGCCCGAAATGACCGGCGATAAACCATTCGCCGACCGGCCCCTGCACCGAGCGATAACCAATCTGGTAATCGGAAGGCAGGCGCGTGCGGAGACGGCCCGCGTGGTCCATGGTCTCGACCGCAGTCACGATGCTCCAGGTCTCGCCACCGAAGGCACCGGCATTCATGGCAAGCGCCCCGCCGACCGTACCCGGCACACCGGCCAGAAACTCCGCGCCGCGCAAGCCCTGTTGCACGCTGAAACGCGCGAGCTTGGCACTGGCCACGCCGGCCTCGGCGCGCAGCGTGCTGGCGTCGATGCACTCCAATCCGCCCAGCTTGCCGCTCAACATGATCACCGTGCCGCGCACTCCGCCGTCGCGCACCAGCAGATTGCTGCCGAGCCCGATCCAGAAGAGCGGCTGGTTCTCCGGCAGCGTCTTGAGGAACGCGGACAAATCCTGCACGCCGGCCGGCTCATAGAAACGATCCGCCGGCCCGCCGACACGCCAACTGGTGTGCTGGCTGAGCGGTTCGTGGCGCTTGAGCACGCCGCGCGGAACGTTGTCGTTCGTGCTTGCGGCCATCATTGCTTCTCCCCCAGACGCCGCGCGAGGCCCGCCGCCACCTGGCCGATGTTGCCGGCACCGAGCGTGAGCAGCAGGTCGTTGGCGCGCAAGGTGTCGGCGAGCAGGGTCGGCAAGTCATTTACATTTTCGACAAACACCGGATTGCCACCGCGCGCCCGGATGGCGCGGCACAACGCGCGCCCGTCGGCACCGCTGATCGGTGCCTCGCCTGCGGCATACACTTCGGTGATGAACAGCGTGTCGCAACCCGCCAGTACGACACTGAAGTCATCGAGCAGGTCGCGTGTGCGCGTGTAGCGGTGCGGCTGGAACGCGACCACCAGCCGTCGCTGCGGCCAACCTTCGCGCGCCGCCTGAATGGTGGCCGCCAGTTCGCGCGGGTGGTGCCCATAGTCGTCCACCAGCAGCACGTCGGTCGCTCCCGCCATCCTGGCTCCCGCGACACTTGTACGTCCCTGTACGTCGCCGCCCCACGGTATGAGACCGTTCACCTGGAAACGCCGGCCGATGCCGGCGAAGCTGACGAGTCCCTCGCGAATCGCTGCTTCCGGGACATTGAGTTCGTTCGCCACCGTGATCGCGGCAAGCGCATTCAGCACGTTGTGCCGGCCCGGCTGGTTCAGGGTAATGGACATCGGGCTGCCGCGTTGGCCGATGGTCACGTTAAAATGCATCTGCATGCCGTCCTGGGTGATGTCGGTGGCGCGCACATCGGCATCCGCGCCGGTTCCGTAGGTGCGTACCGGCTTGTGCACGCGTGGCAGAATCTCGCGCACGTTCGGGTCGTCGATGCACAGAATCGCGAGCCCGTAGAACGGCAGGTTGTGCAGGAAGTCGATGAATGCCTGCTTCAGTCGATTGAAGTCGCCGCCATAGGTCTCCATGTGGTCGGCGTCGATATTCGTCACCACCGCCATGAACGGTTGCAGGTGCAGAAACGAGGCATCGCTCTCGTCGGCCTCGGCCACCAGATATTCGCCACGCCCGAGACGCGCGTTGGTGCCGGCGCTGTTGAGGCGCCCGCCGATCACAAACGTCGGGTCGAGGCCGCCCTGCGCCAGTACACTCGCCGCCAGGCTTGTGGTCGTGGTCTTGCCGTGCGTGCCGGCAATGGCGATGCCATGCTGCAAGCGCATCAGTTCGGCCAGCATCTCGGCGCGCGGGATCACCGGAACCTTGGCGGCGCGTGCCGCCTGCACCTCCGGGTTCGTTTCTTTCACCGCCGAGGAAATCACCACCACGTCGGCGCCGGCAATGTGCGCCGCGTCATGGCCGATGGTCACGCGGATTCCGAGGCCGGCGAGGCGCCTGGTGTTGGCGTTCTCGGCGCTGTCCGAACCGGATACGCTGAATTCGAGGTTGTGCAGCACCTCGGCGATGCCGCACATTCCGACACCGCCAATACCGACAAAATGCACGCGCTTCACCCAGTTACGCATGGGTCGCCTCCAGGCATAGTTGCGCCACGGTTTCGGTGGCATCGGTGGTCGCGCAGGCGCGCGCATTCACGGCCAGACGCTGCAACAGCTCGCGGTTCGCGCCAAGACTTGTCAGCAACTCGGCGAGACGCGCGGCGGTGAAGTCCGACTGCGGCAGCAGCAGTGCGGCATCGCGCACTTCCAGAAAGCGTGCGTTGGCGGTCTGGTGATCGTCCGCAGCATGCGGAAATGGCACGAGGATCGCGGCGCCACCGGCGGCGGCAAGTTCGGCGATGGTCATGGCGCCGGCACGGCACACCACCACATCCGCCCAGGCAT
>CAYHES010000009.1:0-30659 GCA_964355495.1 uncultured Acidiferrobacterales bacterium | reverse complement strand
AGCGAATCCGGTCCGCCGAGATTGAAGAGCACAACGGCCGTGCGGTTTTGCATGGAGGGCGATGTCGGAAGAGTGGGCCAAATTCTACCCGACTGTTCGGCACGCTGGGAATGCCAGAAACGCAGGAGCAGTTTTCCAGCAACTGTACGCATTTCACGCGTCGCCGAAACATGCGAAAATCCACACGCGTTCCGGTGACCCGTCGAGGAGAAAAATGAAAGCCTACATGTGTGTGATCTGCGGTTTCGTCTACGAAGAGGCCAAGGGCGTGCCCGACCAGGGCATCGCGCCCGGAACCTCGTGGAAGGACGTGCCGGAGAACTGGGCCTGCCCGGATTGCGGCGCGCCCAAGACCGATTTCGAGATGGTGGAGATTTAGGGGAGCACGGCTTGACTAAGACCACAAGCCGTGGAGACTGGCAGCAATATTTATGATGAAAAATGAGGGAACATGAAACATCAATTAAGTGGCTCGGTTGGGAAGGGTGGTAATAACAGCGCCAGCGACGTCAAGTTGGCTCAAGCGTTGCTTAATGTTTATCTGCGCCGAGAGGGCAAAAAAGCCTTGCCGATCACCGGAAAGCCCGACCCGGAAACTCTCAGCGCCATCGAAGCGTTCCAGAAAAACGCAACGAAACTTTCCAAACCCGATGGACGCATTGCCGCCGGTGGCCATACCTTCAATGCGCTCACGGCCATGCTGGATAGTGTGTGGAGGGACAACCAGCCTCCCGTCAAACCCACTGAAGGGATAGTAACTTTCGATTCCGAAGGTAACGAAGGCGGGCCCTACCACAGCCGCATTCTGCACGTGCCCAGCGGAACTTCCGGCCTGACCTTGGGTCGCGGTTATGACATGAAGCTGAAAACTGGTACAAAAATCAGCGCCGATCTCACCAGCGCGGGTGTCGACACTAAAACCGCCCTGTTGGTTGGCAAGGCCAGTGGCAAGTTTGGTACCTCTGCCAGGCAGTTTGTTATCGACAATGACTTGCTCGATTTTAGAATTACGCCACTGGTGCAGAAGAAATTATTTTCAGTAACCTACGGGGATGAGTCAAAGCTTGCCGAAAAGGCGTGCAACCAAACAGGTTATGTAAGTAAATATGGTAAATGTGATTGGGACAAATTAGATACGGCAATTAAAGAGATCGTTATCGACCTTAAATTCCGAGGCGACTACAGAAATGATACCGCCAAGCACATACAGGAATTTATTGTTGGTAATGACCTTAAAGGATTCACCAAAGCCATGAAGGATCCAACTTTATGGCCAACTGTACCAAAAGATCGATTTGAAAGGCGCAAGAAATTTCTTGAGTAAATGGGAGATTCAGGAATGAAATGTAAAAATATTTACTTGGTGATCTGGGTGTTGCTTAGTGTGCCCAATGCAGCGATTGCAGCAAAGGATGGCGGGTTTGAAATTGATGCAGAAATTTATGATGTTCAGACGTTTCGCGTCGGCAAACATCTTGTCAGGTACATACACTATAACCGACTGGAAATGCCCAACTTTGTCTTCGAGCTTATAAAAACGCCCAAATATGTTCTCTTGCACAAGAGAAGTGTTAATGAAATAACTATTAATGGTCTTGACGGAAAGGCAAAAAGACTTAATTTTTATAATCAAACGATGGTAGAAATTGAAAATGTACGGACGGACAAGCACGCTGTGCTGTTTGAAGTAGGCTTCATCGCTGCTGAGCATACCGCACCATATCTCCATTCAACGTGCCGTATCGATATAGCCAATGACGCGTTTTCAAACCCTGTATGTCGAATATTAAAATGGGGCGATGAAAAAATATCGCCGCCATCGCCCTGAGTTTGTAGGGTGGGCACCGCCCACCACACGCGGCTTCGACTGGCACACCTGGTGGGCGGTGCCCACCCTACGTCTACATATAACTTCCCGGAGCCCCCCTGTAGGTCGGGCTTTAGCCCGGCATGTCGGCCTGAAGGCCGACCTACATTTCGAACATGCAATGTTCCGTCAATTGTGAAGCGCTACACTAGCAGCCTGTCGGACTTAACAAAAAATCTTCGTACGATTCCACAGGTGGCACGAACGATGAATTTGCACACAGTTGTCTGTTCGGTGTCAAAGAAAACGCACACAGGCCACCCTGATACGTTTAATCATCTATGTCGGACACTTTCGCATAGAATAATTCATCATTTCTCGATCGGTTCAGGCTAAGTCCGACAGGCTGCTAGAAAATGATTATTGTTGTGCAGTTTGTAGGGTGGGCACCGCCCACCACACGCGGCTTCGACTGGCACACCTGGTGGGCGGTGCCCACCCTACGTCTACTGTTGCGACGCCTATGCGGCAAGATTTAAGTCGTCATGTTTAAAACGCGGCTCGCCGGCCTGTTTGCACGCTGTGCGCCGCTGCCGGAACGCGATGTCCTGGAGTTTCCGGACGCCAGTTTTACCTACACCATTCGTGCGAGCGCGCGCCGCCGCACCCTGGGCCTCGAATTGCGCGCCGACGGTTCGCTCACCGTGGCCACGCCGCGCGGCCTGTCTCTGGCCACCATCCGCGCCTTCATCGCAAGCCGCCGCGCCTGGATCGAAGCGAAGCGCGCGCTGCTGACCCCGCCCGCGCCGTCGCGGCTTCCGCCCGGGAACGGCACGCGCCTGCCCTATCTCGGTACCGAGCTCGCGCTGAATGTTTCCATTGCGCCGCGACGGCGCGCCGCCTGCCGCTGTGAGTCGGGCAGCCTGGTGATCAAGGTTCCGCACAACACCGCCATCCGCCCGGCCATCGAGGCCTGGTACCGGCGCGCGGCCGCGACCCACGCCGCCGCGCGCCTCGCGCATTTTGCGCCGCAGGTGGGACGCGCCGCGCGCAAGCTGGTGATTCGCGCCCAGCGCAGCCGCTGGGGCAGTTGCTCGGCGCGCGGCACCATCAGCCTCAACTGGCGGCTGATGCAGGCGCCGCCGGAAATTCTCGACTACGTGGTGGTGCACGAGCTCTGTCACCTGCTGGTGCCCAATCATTCGCCGCGCTTCTGGGCCGAGGTCGCGCGCGTGCTGCCGGATTGGCGCCGCCAGCGCGCCGCACTCCGGCAATTTGGCCGTTCCCTGCCCTGGTAGATCAGTTACCCTGCCCACAGGAAAGCTCTTATGTTGTCATGCCGGCGAAAGCCGGCATCCAGAAAGCTCATTTGAAACCACTGGATTCCGGCTTTCGCCGGAATGACGAATAGGACTGGTGTACCTGTTCGAAGCGTCCCGAGGTGGTGTTTGCGCCGCGGGGAGGTTTAATATCCATACAGATCAATAACTCCCCCGGCAGGCGCCGCGGCGCGGCGATTGCTATGCTGAGAGTACGACCGCGGTGGCGGAAGCACCCGCGGACGGGACGACCCGAAGTCATAAACTTAATAATAAAGGGATACGCGCAATGAGCCTCACATGGACCTTGGTGACACTGGCGGTGATCTGGGGGCTGGCCTATCACCGCGCCCCGCTCTGGCTGTGGTCGGCGCTCGTCGCGCTGGCGTTGGGCCTGGTCCTGCACCACTGCGCACTGGCTGCCGGCATACAGATCGTTGTGTGGTCGGTCTTCGGCGTACACGCGCTGCTGCTGAATGTCCCGCCGCTGCGGCGCCAACTGCTGACGCGCCCGGTATTCGCGCTGTTCCGGCGCATTCTGCCGGCCATGTCGGATACCGAGCGCGAGGCGCTCGAGGCCGGCACGGTGTGGTGGGAGGCGGAGCTGTTCAACGGCGCGCCGCGCTGGGAAAAACTGTTCGCCGTGACCAAGGCGCAGTTGTCGCCCGCGGAGCAGGCGTTTCTGGATGGCCCGGTCGAGGAGCTGTGCCGCCGGCTGGATGACTGGGACATCACCCACACACGGCGCGACCTGCCGCCCGCGGTGTGGCAGTACATCAAGGACAACGGCTTCTTCGGCATGATCATCCCGAAGAAGTATGGCGGTCTCGAATTCTCCGCGCTCGCCCACTCGGCGGTGGTGATGAAGGTCGGTTCGCGCAGCGTCTCGGCCGGCGTCACGGTGATGGTGCCGAACTCGCTCGGCCCGGCGGAACTGCTGCTGCACTACGGCACCGACGCGCAGAAGAATCACTACCTGCCGCGCCTGGCGCGCGGCCAGGAGGTGCCGTGCTTCGCGCTCACCAGTCCCGAGGCCGGCTCGGACGCCGCCAGCATTCCCGATCGCGGCGTCGTGTGCCGCGGCGAATTCGAAGGCAAGAAAGACGTGCTCGGCATCCGTCTTAACTGGGAAAAGCGCTACATCACCCTCGGCCCGGTAGCGACCGTGCTCGGGCTCGCGTTCCAGTTGTACGACCCCGATCACTTGTTGGGCAAGGAAGAGGATCTCGGTATCACCCTGGCGCTCATACCTACTAATACGCCGGGCATGAAAATCGGCAGCCGCCACAACCCGCTCGACATGGCGTTCATGAACGGACCGAACTGGGGCCAGGATGTGTTCATCCCCATGGACTGGATCATCGGCGGGCGCGACTACATCGGCCAGGGCTGGCGCATGCTCATGGATTGCCTGGCCGCCGGCCGCTCGATTTCGCTGCCGGCCACGGCGACCGCCGCCGGCAAGCACGCGTCGCGCTTTGTCGGCGCGTACGCGCGCATCCGCAAGCAGTTCAAGGTGCCGATCGGCCGCTTCGAGGCCATCGAGGAGGCGCTGTCGCGCATCGGCGGGTACACCTACCTCATGGACGCGGCGCGCGTGTTCACCGCGCGCGCCGTCGATCTCGGCGAGAAGCCGGCGGTGGCCTCGGCCATCGTGAAGTATCAACTTACCGAGCACATGCGCCGGGTGGTGATCGACGCCATGGACGTGCAGGGCGGCGCCGGCATTTGTCTCGGTCCGCGCAACTTCATGGGCCGCGTGCACCAGGCCGTGCCGATCAGCATCACCGTCGAAGGCGCCAACATTCTCACGCGCTCGCTCATCGTCTACGGCCAAGGCGCGATCCGCTGTCACCCGTACGTGCTCCGCGAGATGCGCGCCGTCGGCAACCCGGACCGCAGCGCCGGCCTCGCGGAATTCGACCGCGCGTTCTTCGGCCATATCGGTTTTGTCATCAGCAACACGGCGCGTTCCCTGTGGCTCGGGCTCGGCGGCGAGCGCTTCGTGCGCGTGCCGATCGACGGCCCCGGCCGGCGTTACGCGCGCCGGCTCACGCGCCTGTCGGCCACCTTCGCACTGGTGTCGGACATCGCGATGCTGAGCCTCGGCAGTGCGCTCAAGCGCAAGGAGCGCATCTCCGGGCGCTTCGCCGATGTCTTGAGTTACATGTACCTGGCCTCCGCCGCCATCAAGCGTTTCGAGGACGACGGCCGGCCGGCCGAGGACATTCCGCTGCTGCGCTGGGCGTGCGACTACGCCATCCATCAGGCCGAGAAGACCCTGGTGGGGATTATCAAGAACCTGCCGAACGCGTTCCTGCGCTGGCTGCTCGGCGGCTTTTCCTTCCCGGCCGGGCGGCGTTACCAGGTGCCGAGCGACAAGCTGGGCCACGAGGTCGCGGCACTGTTGCTCGAACCGTCGGCGGCGCGCGACCGTCTGACCCAGGGCGTGTACATCAGCAACGATCCGGCCGATGTCACCGGCCGCCTCGAAGATGCCCTGCCGAAGGTGATTGCCGCCGAGCCGCTGGAACGCAAGCTCTACAAGCTGGTCAGCGAGCAGCCGATGCTGCACGGCGACCACGAGGGCCAGGTGCGCGCGGCGCTGGCGCAGAAGTTGATCAACGCGCACGAGGCCGAGGTGTTGCGTGCCGCGCAGATCGCTCGGCGCGCGGTGATCATGGTCGATGACTTTCCGGCCGGTTGAACGTTTAACCAACGTCTGCCGCAAAGACGCAAAGGACGCAAAGTTTTCTTTTTTTGAAACTCGTGTTTTTTCTTTGCGTCCTTTGCGTCTTTGCGGCGAGAATTTCTTAAAAAGGAAATGGCATGAACCAGCAACGGGTATTTGTGGTGGATGGCGCGCGCACGCCGTTTCTCAAGGCGCGCGGCAGCCTCGGCGATTTCAGCGCCACCGACCTGGCGGTCGCCGCGGCACGCCCGGTGCTGGCGCGCATGCCGTTCGCGCCCACGGCCTTCGATGAGGTGATCGTCGGTTGCGTGATCGCCGCGCCGGACGAGGCCAACATCGCGCGCTTCATCGCCCTGCGCCTCGGCTGCGGCAAGAGCGTGCCGGCCTATACCGTGCAGCGCAACTGCGCCTCCGGCCTGCAGGCGCTGTCGAACGCGCGCGAGCGCATCGCGCTCGGTCAGGCGCATCTCATTCTGGCGGGCGGCACCGAGGTCATGAGCCGCGCGCCCATCCAGTGGAACGCGGCCATGGTCACCTGGCTGTCCAACATGATGCGCGCGCGCAATGTCGTTCAGCGCCTCAAGGCGATCGCCGGTTTTCGTTTCGGCAACCTCAAGCCGGTGTTCACCCTGCTGCTCGGTCTCACCGATTCGCTGGTCAAGCTCAACATGGGCCAGACCGCCGAGATCGTCGCGCACCGCTTCGGCATTACGCGCGAGCAGATGGATGAGTACGCGGTGGCCAGCCACAAAAACCTGAGCGCGGCGTTCGACGCCGGCCACATGCGTGACGAGATCACCCACCTGTACGACACGCGCGGCAAGGCGTACTTCGAGGACACCGGCCTGCGACGCGACTCCGACATGACCGCGCTCGCCAAGCTCAAGGCGGTGTTCGATCGCAAGTACGGCCTGGTGACCTCCGGCAACAGTTCGCAGGTCACGGATGGCGCGGCCATGCTGGTGGTGGCGAGTGAAGCGGCGGTAAAGCAATATAACCTGCCGGTGCTGGGTGAACTGCTCGGCGACGCCTGGGCCGGCGTGGAGCCGAGCCAGATGGGCCTTGGGCCGGTGCATGCCGTGGCCAAGCTGCTCAAGCAATTCGACCTGAAGATGGATGACCTGAAACAGATGGAGCTGAACGAAGCCTTCGCCGCGCAGGTGCTCGGCTGCCAGGCGGCGTGGGCGAGCACCGACTATGCACGCACCGAGCTCGGCCTGGACAAGCCGCTCGGCAGCATGGACCCGGCACGCCTCAATCCGGAAGGCGGCGCGATCGCCATCGGCCACCCGATCGGCGCGAGCGGCGCGCGCGTCACCCTGCACCTGCTGCGCGCGCTGCAACGCAAGGGCGGCGGCCACGGCATCGCCACGCTGTGCATCGGCGGCGGCCAGGGCGGCGCCATGCTGGTGAAGGTATGAAGGGAGACTTTGGTATGGCTGTTCGCCGCAAAGGCGCAAAGATCGCAAAAGAAAGGAGTCGCATGAATATCACTCCGGTGGTGTCGCAGCAGGTTCTTCGCAGCCGCTGCCTCCGGCGCGAGACACGAATGAATTCAGTTGAATCCTGCCCGTCATTCCGGCGGACGCCGGAATCCAGCTGTTTTGAGAATCCTTGCCAGCGGCCAGACCCGGAAGTCTGGTCGGTCCTGCGCCGGCAAACGGATTACTTGCTATTGCCGTTCTTTGCGCCCTTTGCGTCTTTGCGGCAGGGGTTTGATTCTTTCAAGGGAGGTGCGGCATGAGCTTCCGCCACTGGCGCAGCGAAGAAAACCTGAACATCGCCACGCTCACGCTGGATGTCGAGGGCGCGAGCGCCAACGCGCTGTCGCACGCGGTGCTCGACGAGCTCGACCGGTTGCTCACCACGCTCGCCGCCAAGGCGCTGGATGGCGTGATCCTGCGTTCCGCCAAGAGCAGCTTCATCGTCGGTGCGGATGTCACCGAGTTCCGTGGCATCGGCGACTCCGCGCGCGCCGCCGACCTGGCGCGTGGCGCGCAGCATATTTTCGAGCGCCTCGAAAAACTGCCGTTTCCGTCGGTGGCGGTGATCCATGGCCATTGTCTCGGCGGCGGCCTGGAGCTGGCGCTGGCCTGCACCTACCGCGTGGCGCGCGAGGATGAAGGCACGCGCCTCGGCCTGCCGGAAGTGAAACTCGGCATTCATCCGGGCTTTGGCGGCACGGTGCGCCTGCCGCCGCTGGTCGGCGACCTGACCGCGCTCGATCTCATGCTCACCGGCCGCACGGTCGCGGCGCGCGCGGCGAAACGCATGGGGCTGGTGGACGAAATCGTGCCGGAACGTTACTTGTTGCGCGCCGCAAACATGCTGCTCGCCAAACGCCCGAAGCCGCGCCGCGCCAAGTGGTGGCAACGCCTCCCGCACTGGGCGCCGCTGCGCAAGCCGATGGCGATGCTGGTCGAACGCGGCGTGCGCGCCAAGGCCAATCCCGATCACTATCCGGCGCCGTACCGCATGCTCGATTTGTGGCGGAGTGCGGCCACGCAGGAAGAAGAAGCACGCTCGCTCGGCGAACTGCTGGTCGGGCGCACCAGCCGCAACCTGGTGAATGTGTTCCTGCTTGGCGAGGAATTGAAACGCCGCGGCAAGAAGCACGAACATCATATCGAGCGCGTGCATGTCGTGGGCGCGGGCGTGATGGGCGCGGACATCGCCATCTGGGCGGCGGCGCGCGGCTTTATCGTGAGCCTGCAAGATCGCAACCCGGAGATTCTGGCGCGCGCCGTGAAGAAGGCCCATGGCTTCTATAAAAAGAAACTCAAGCAGCCGCGGCTGGTGCAGGAAGCCATGGACCGGCTGATGCCCGATCTCAACGGCGACGGCCTGGCGCGCGCCGACCTGGTGATCGAGGCGATCATCGAGAAGGTCGAGGCGAAGCGCGAACTGTTCGCGCAGGTCGAGGCCCGGGTCCGGCCCGAGGCGCTGCTCGCCACCAACACCTCCAGCATTCCACTGGAGGACATCGCCAAGTCACTCAAGGATCCGACGCGCCTGGTTGGCCTGCACTTCTTCAACCCGGTGGCGCAGATGCAGTTGGTCGAGATCGTGCGCGGCGCGCAGAGTTCGGAGGCGGCGCTCAACCGCGCGCGCGGCTTCACGGTCGCGCTCGACCGCCTGCCGCTGGATGTGAAGTCGAGCCCCGGCTTCCTGGTCAATCGCGTGCTCATGCCGTATCTCATCGAGGCGGTGATGCTCGCGGAAGAAGGCCAGTCGCTCGCCAACATCGACGGCGCCGCCCTCGACTTCGGCATGCCCATGGGCCCAATCCTGCTGGCCGACACGGTCGGTCTCGACATCTGCCTGTCGGTGGCGGAGGAGCTGGCCGGTCCGCTCGGCATCCGCGTGCCGCAACGCCTGCGCGACAAGGTCGCGGCCGGGCATCTCGGCAAGAAGAGCGGCCAGGGTTTTTACAGCTACGACAAGAAGGGCCGGCCGGTGGATCGCCGCAAGCGCACGCCCACGCACGAGCCGGTGACCGAACGCCTGATCCTGCGCATGGTGAACGAGTCCGTGGCCTGCCTGCGCGAAGGCGTGGTGGCCGACCTCGACAGCATCGATGCCGGCATGGTGTACGGCACCGGCTTCGCGCCGTATCTGGGCGGGCCGATGCGCTATGCCGAGACGCTCGGCGATGTCGGCATCTGCAGCACGCTGCGGCGCCTGGCCGAGGAATACAACAAACGCTTCGAGCCGGATGCCGGCTGGACGCGACGCGAGATATTCACCCGTCAACTGCTGCCAAAGGAGTGAGCATGCGCATCCTGCCCGAGGAAAACTGGACGTTGACCGATTTGTTTCTGGAACGCGTGCGCCTCAGCCCGGAGGGCAAGGCGTATCGCTGGTTCGACGGCACGGCGTGGGTGGACATGAGCTGGGGCGAGGCCGCCACCGAAGTCGGCCGCTGGCGGGCGGCGCTCGTCAGGGAAAATCTCCAACCCGGCGACCGCGTCGGCCTGAGTTCGCGCAACCGCGTGGAATGGATGTGCTTCGACCAGGCCGCGCTCGGCCTCGGGCTCGTGGTGGTGCCGCTGTTCTACAACGACCGGCCGGACAACATGGCCTATTGCCTGAACGACGCCGGCGCCAAGCTGCTGTTGCTCGAAGACGGCAAGCTGTGGGAGGCGCTGCGTGCGCAGGTCAAAACTCTCGAACGCGTGGTGTGCCTGAACGATGCGCCGAGCACCGACGCCAAGGCCGTGAGCGTGAAGCAGTGGTTGCCGAAGAAGGGCGTGGCGCTGCAACCGAGCCCGGCCAAGGCCGGCGAGCTGGCAACACTCGTGTACACCTCCGGCACCACCGGCCGGCCGAAGGGCGTAATGCTCTCGCACCGCAACATCGTGAGCGACCTGCGCGCGGTCATCGAGGCGGTGCCGGAAATCTGTGGCCGGCCGCAACGCTTCCTGTCGTTCCTGCCGCTGTCGCACATGTTCGAGCGCACCGCCGGTTATTACGTGCCGATGTGCATGCATGCCAACGCGCAGGTGATCTACGCGCGCGGCATTCTCGAACTCGGCGAGGACATGATCAGCCAGAAGCCCACCATCATTGTCAGCGTGCCGCGTATTTTCGAGCGCGTGTATTCCAAGGTCGAGGAGAACCTGCCGCCCGGCTCACCCAAGCGCAAACTGTTCGAGAAGACCGTGGACATCGGTTGGAAGCGCTTCAAGAAAGAAGCCAGCCTGGGCGAGCAACTGCTCTGGCCGGTGCTGAACGCGCTGGTGGCCAAGAAGCTGCGCGCGCGCCTCGGCGGCGAGTTGCAATACATCTTCCTCGGCGGCGCGGCGCTGGCGCCGCACCTGCTCAAAATATTCACCGGCGTCGGCTTCACCTTCGTCCACGGTTACGGCCTCACCGAGACCTCGCCCATCGCCACCTGCAATCGCATGCCCGACAACGATCCCATGTCGGTCGGGCACCCGGTGCCGGGCGTCGAGGCGCGCGTGGCCGGCAACGGCGAGCTGCAGGTGCGCGGCCCGATCGTGATGCTCGGCTACTGGAACAACCAGTCCGCCACCGACGCGGTGCTGGACCGGGACGGCTGGTTCCACACCGGCGACATCGTCGAGATGCGCGAGGGCCGCATCTACATTCGCGGGCGCATGAAGGATGTCATCATCCTCAGCAACGGCGAAAAGATTCCGCCCGGCGATGCCGAGCAGGCGATTGCGCGGGACACGGCATTCGACCAGGTCATGGTCGTGGGCGAGGGCCGTGCGCACCTCGGCCTGCTGGTGGTGAGCAAGCTCGAAGACGAACGCGAGCTGTGCACCCGCGCCAACGCACAACTCAAAGATTTCCCCGGCTACGCCAAGATCCGCCACCTCGCGCGCGTCAGCGAGCCGTGGACGGTGGAGAACGGCCTGATCACCCCGACCCTCAAGCTCAAGCGCAACAAGATCGAGGAGCGCTACGCGAAGGAGATTGAGGCGATGTACAAGCGCAGCGACCTGTGCGGGCCGGCCTAGCGCCGTCGTGAGCCGGGGCTGGAACTGGTCTTGATGACCATGCCCGATAACAATGTTGTTGTCGAACCGGTGCTCCGTTTTGTAGGGTGGGGCCCTGCTCCACCAATTTACCTGCCTGAGAGATGGTGGGGCAGGGCCCCACCCTACGGTACTGCGCACTATTTGGCGGTCGAATCAGTATGTGCCACAAGGTGGGCGCGAGTAAGATAAATGAGTCCAACAATATTTCGGGAGAGAGGATATCGTTTCTTTTTCTTCTCGCGCGAAGAGCCGAGAATGCATGTACATGTGGTGTGTACCGACGGCGAGGCGAAGTATTGGCTGGAACCGGATATCGAGTTGGCAAAGAATTACCGACTTTCGCGCGCTCAATTGAAAGAAATCGAACAGCTAGTCGAGGATCACGGCGATGAAATCCAACGCGCTTGGAAAAAACACTTCGGTTGAGGTCACAAACATCTCTGGTCACGGCGTCTGGCTTCTCGCCGGTGAGCAGGAGTTGTTTATGTCCTATGAGGACTTCCCGTGGTTCAAGGATGTACCCGTGGGCAAGGTGCTCAATGTTGAGGAGCCGAAACCCGGCCACTTTTATTGGCCGGATCTGGACATTGATCTCACGGCCGAGATCATCGCGCATCCGGAACGATTCCCTCTGAAATCAATGTGACGCAAATGCCGCTTCAGCTGACCCCCGGTTTCCCAACAAGATCGAGGAGCGCTACGCGAAGGAGATCGAGGCGATGTACAAGCGCGGCGACCTGTGCGGGCCGATATAACAATGGGTGGGTTAGCCGCCAATATTAATATCGCCGTACCGCCAACTCCCCCAAAGTGAAGAAGTGTGCGCGTAGCGCGCCACGGCTCGCCTCCCTCTCCTCCTGGGAGAGGGAATGAGGGTGAGGGCGAGGAGGGTAAGGGGTGAGGGTGCGGCGTAACCCACCGATCGACTGCAAACTGCCAAGTGGCTGCGCCCGCCACGTCCGCGGTGCGCCTCAAGAATAAAACGCACACAAATCCAGGAACGCTATAGCCCCTGCAATGTATCGATTGGACTGGTGACCGTTATCCCCGGTTTGTTCAGTACGTGCGTATAAATCATTGTCGTGGATACATCGGCGTGCCCCAGCAGCTCTTGAAGAGTCCGAATATCGTAGCCTGACTCCAGCAGGTGCGTGGCGAAAGAGTGCCGCAGCGTGTGGCTGCTGATTCGTTTGTGCAGCCCCGTGGCCGTCGCCGCGCGCTTGATGGCCCGCTGCAGGCTGGTTTCATGAATGTGGTGGCGGCGAATCTTGTTAGAGCGCGGATCGGCCGACAGCTTGCCGGAGGGGAACACGTACTGCCAACGCGCCTCGCGCGGGGCATTCGGATACTTGCGCGCCAGCGCATCGGGCAGAAAAACCTCCCCGTGCCCCAGAGCGAGATCGTTCCGATGCAGATCGGTGACGGCCCGGATTTGCCCCTCCAGCGCCTCGCGGAAACGCCGCGGCAACGGCACCACTCGATCCTTGCCGCCCTTGCCGTCGCGCACCACGATCTGTGAATAGCCGAAATCGACGTCCAACACCCGAAGCCGCACGCATTCCATCAATCGCATCCCGGTGCCATAGAGCAAACGCGCCATGAGCGCGAACGGCTCCTCGGTCAGCGCCGCCAGCACCCGCCGCACTTCATCGCGTGTGAGCACCACCGGGACACGACGCGGTTTCTTGGCCGGAACCAGCCCAGCAAGTTCACCGAGCGGCTTGTCGAGCACCTGCTTGTAGAAAAACACCAGCGCATTCAGGGCCTGGCTCTGTGTGCTGGGCGAGACCTCCCGCGCCAGCGCCAGATTGCTCAGAAAGGCAGCTACCTGCTCGCCACCCATCTCCCGTGGATCGCGATTGCCGTGAAACAACACATACCGGCGTAGCCACTGGAGGTAAGCATGTTCGGTGCGGATGGAATAATTGCGCCGGCGAATTTCCGAGGCTATGTCGCGAATCAGATCCGGGTAGGGAAATTTCCCGTCAACGCCGGACGCCGGCACAGCGACCGATTCAATCGGGCGGTTGTGGCGGGCCACCGTCGGGTGCTCTGTTTCCAGTTCGCGGGAGGATTCCAGCCAGTAGCGCCAGTCGAAGGCGCCTGCCCAATCGGCGCGGACAAGGCCCGTAAACAGCAGTTGAAGGGCATGCACGACCTGGCGGAATTGCCATCCCTGCAAACCGCCGCTGCGGCCGGCCTGGAGCAGATAGTCCCTTACGTCGGAAGCCGCGTGCTTTCGAAGTGGCTTATCCGTGTGCGCCTGAATGTATTGCTCCACGCGCCGCACGTACCAGCGCAAGGCTTTCTCGGGAACTTCCTCTTGGCGGGCAAGCTGGATGTAACGGTCCCAGAACCGGGCTTCTGCTGCCTTTTCCATGGCGAATATCAACCTCCCTGTTGGTCTATCCTCTTGATACGGCAAAGATTAGGGTACGGCGAAGGGGAATTTTAGGCAAGATGCTATACAGCAACCGTATAGAGCGGTATTTTGTGACGCCGTATATTTAACTGTTAGCTTGCATAACACCAAACAATGAAAAACAAATCAATTTATATCCTTGCATTGGCAGCGATCGCCGTAAGCTACTCCGTTCTGGAGGTTCTGCTTGTGAAGAAGGGTATATATTCTTCGTCCGGTACCGCTACGCTCTGGACCATTGTGTTTGCTATCCTTGTTGCCTTCTGGACACAGGCCGATGCAAAAGAACGAAAGATAGAGCCCCCGTATGAATACTCATTTTTCGTCTTTCTGTTCTGGCCGGTTGTCCTCCCTTACCATCTCATCAAGACCCGTGGCGTTGAGGGGCTTGTTCAATTTTTCGGTTTCGCTGCATTAGCGTTCTTGCCGTCTATCTGCGGGCTCTACACCTATGTGTATTTTGCCAAGGCAAGCTAACCACTGGTTCGTGCGGACGCCGTGGGACAACGGGCCGTTTCCTGTAACCACTGTGGTCGGCGCCGCACAACCAGGCCGTTAGCCGTCATCAATAGCTCCAGATCAATGGAACCCAAGTTCAACACAATCAAAACAAAATCGGATGCGCCATCAGACTATTCGGTCTTGGCAAGCTGGCACGCCGCAATACAAGGAGAGGCGGACGCCGTACATATTGGTGTCCTTGGGGCGGGTGCTGACGTAGAGATGCTTTTCCGTGAGTTTCTTGAAAAGAAGGAATATGAATCTGCTTTCTGCGACTTTGTATTGATGACCGAGTCGGGAGAGATACTAGCCTCGTATTTAAGGGATCGTTGGGAGATTCACACAAAAGATATTCGCCAAGCATTCAGTAAGCTACCCACAGACATGGGTAGCAATCGGAATGTCGCATCCAGTTTCTTACAGCAAAAGTTTGATGAACTCGATACTGAGTTTAGCCGCAGTGAAGTGCGACTGATCATTGAGGCAGTAAGTGGGAAGTTTGCTGAACTTATAGCCCGCAATCCCACCGCCCTGAAGGAACTGGAATGGAGAGACCTTGAAAGAATTTTAGCCGAAGTGTTCCACGGGATAGGTTTCAAGGTAGAGCTGACACCGCCAAGCAAGGATGGCGGAAAAGACATTATTCTTGAATGCCGCATTTCGGGGAAACGGCACACCTATATCGTGGAAGTGAAACATTGGCGCTCAGATTCAAAGGTGGGAAATGCCGCAATCAAAGATTTCCTCGACGTTATCGTTAAGGAACAACGAGATGCTGGACTATTTCTTTCAACCTATGGGTATACGTCAAATGCCTTTGAGGCAATTACCGAGGTTGAGAGGCACCGCCTAAGATTTGGCGACAAAGAAAAGGTGATCTCGTTGTGCAAGACATATACGGACACGAAATCAGGCATCGTCGTATCGGGAGAACTTTTACCAAAGGTGCTTTTTGAACATACAAAATAAATGCCGGCTAACAACCGGTTCCACACGACCGGCTGCGCCGGCGCGTGAACCGGAACGTTAGGTATCGAAAACGAGGGGGCGCCATGCGTGAGTGGGTCATTGAAACTACCATCAAAATCTACACATTCTTACTGCCAGTCTCATGGATTGCTTTGGCAGTTGTTGTGCTTGTGCTGTTGCCGATGGCCGCACGGCGCAGAACAAGAGGCGCAGCAGGAACCGGGCTCTTCATAACATCTTATATATTCGGTGCAACAACATGGTTCCTTGGCGCCGCTGTAACATTTATCTCGTTTGGCTGGCTGGGTTTAATCATTGGGCTCCTTGTTCTTGGTGTCGGTGTCGTGCCTCTTGGAATCATTGGCGCTTTTTTCAAGCTCGATATTTTTGATCTTGGGGTGTCCTTGTGCGTTATGCTCGTAATTACACTGGCGGCTCGGATTGCGGGCGCGTATTTCGCAACAAAGGTCGATACCTAACTCTCGCTTCGAGGCGGACGCGGTGAAGCGGCGCACCGTTTCCTGTAATCACAGTGGCCCGCGCCGCTCAAGCGGGCGTTATGTTGCCAAATGACTCGTAAGCAACGTCTCCGTCGGGTAGCGCTACTGTGCTGCCACTGCCTTCGCAATCTGGCCTACTACAGGGCTGGCTGGAGAAATCGAAAGCCTGTTTTTAGCGATGAGTTCTGGAAAACCGCGAATGGAAACTTCTTGGATACATGCGTATTGGAGTGGTGCAAACTTTTTGGCGACGCCCGAGGTTTGCATTGTTGGGAGAAAGTAATCACAGACTCGAAAACATTTTTTACGGGCCTACTGAAAGAATTGTCGGTCACTGAAAGCGAGATGGATACCTACGGAAAGGAAATGCGTACATACCGCGACAAATTCGTGGCCCACCTGGACTCGGATTTGGTGATGAATATCCCCAAACTAGATTTGGCAACAATGAGTGTTTTGTATTTGTATAAATACATACTTGCTAACGAGGATGACGACAATTTCTTTCACGGGTTACCTTCGAAAGGTGCCGGCTATTTCCGAGCTTCCTTTAGGGAAGCAAAAAGGCAGTACTAACTGTGAGCTGCAACATAACAATGTTTTCAACCGGACGCGGTGATACGGCGCATCGTTTCCTGATTTCTCGTAAGGTCAAAAGGGGTCGTAGTGATTTATATTTAAGCAGCCGTTCAATATCCTTAGAATACTTAGAACAGATTTTTCTGCTGCGGGCAAAGGAGCTGCCATGCCTCGTAAGACACGGATGTATCTGCCGGGAATCCCGGCGCATGTGGTGCAACGTGGCCACAATCGCAACGCCTGTTTCTTCTCGGATGATGACTACCGGTTTTATCTCGAATGCCTTGGGCAAGGGCTGCGGCGTTACGGTGTGCATCTGCATGCGTACGTGCTGATGACCAATCACGTCCATCTGCTCATGACGCCCGACGAGGATTCCTCCATCTCGCGACTCATGCAGCATATCGGCCGGCTGTATGTGTTGTACGTGAACAAGCGCTACCGGCGCAGTGGCGCATTATTTGAGGGCCGGCACAAGGCAAGTCTCGTGGCGGCCGACGACTATCTGCTGACCTGTTATTGCTACATCGAGCTGAACCCGGTGGCGGCCGGTATGGTGCGGAGTCCCGATCTGTATCGCTGGTCGTCGTATAATCACCATGCCTGGGGCAAGACCTGCAGCCTGATCCGGGACCACGATCTCTATCTGGAGCTTGATCGTGAGCCGGCTGCACGCCAGCATGCCTACCGGGAACTGTTCAAGTACCATCTGCCGGAAGCGAAGCTCCATGACATCCGCGAATGCTTGGCCTACAATTTCCCACTCGGCAGCGATCGTTTTCGGGAAGAGATTGAAACAGCGCTCGGCAGGCGGGTGGGGGAGCGGAAACGCGGCAGACCGGTCGCGCGGAACATAGCTGCTCAATATTAAATCACTACGACCCCTTTTGGACTACGAGGTGAGGTATGGCTACTTCCTTTAAAGAGATCGAACAACAAGCCCGGGCTTTGGCGGCAGAGGACCGCGCCAAGCTCGCGGAGGCGCTGCTTGAGTCACTACAGGCGCCGCTTTCTGAGATCGAGACGGCGTGGGCCCAAGAGATCGAAGAGCGGGTTGCCGCCTTTGATCGCGGCGAAACACAAGCCTATGCCGCAGAGGATGTTTTTGCGGAAGCGCGGCGCCTGACTCGGTGAAGTGCGCCAGATTCGTCGCGGCAGCGCGGCGCGAGTTTTTGGCTGAAGTCGTGTACTACAACAAGGAGGAGCCGGGGCTTGGCGCGCGTTTCGCCGCGGCTGTCGAGGACGCAACAGCTCGCGCCCTTGCCTTTCCGCTCGCCGGTGCGCCCGCGTCCAAAACCACGCGGCGAGTCTTTCTCAAGGACTTTCCTTTCGCTGTCGTATATCGGCCCGATGCCGACGGCATCACTATCTTTGCACTCGCACATCACTCGCGTCGGCCGGGCTACTGGCAATCGCGTGTTCAAGACCGCTAACTGGCTTGTGCGGACGCCGGGGCCAGCGCACCGTGTTTCCTGAAACCACTGTGGCCGGGGCCGCACAGCCAGGCCGTTAGGCACACAAAATCGCTTGTGTCAAAGAATCAAGGGGGTTGTTGGGTCAGGGAGGGTCTCACATTCCGACACGCTGTCCGAAGACATGAACGACGGTAGTTGTTGGAATGTGCTACCTCGTTTGCTGCCCTCTCCCCCGGCCCCTCTCCCGCAGGCGGGAGAGGGGAGATATTGTTCTTGCCTGCCGGCATCTTCCGAACGGCCTGGCGCTCGAAGAAAAAGCCCGGGGGGTTTGCGCGGCGGGAAGCGTGGATGGAAAATTATGCCCCAGAAAGAGCGAAGCACTACAGCGCGGCAGCGTGCCGAGGCCTGCACGACACGGTGGAAGGGGATGCCTGGCAAGTGATGGACGGGGCCCATTACACCGCTGGACAGCCCGCGGACTGTTCCCCAATAATGTGTCTCGGTCTCAAGGAGGAGTGTTGATCATGCGTTGCCAGGTTGTGTTCCTGTTGCTGGCGGTATCCGGGGTTGCGGGGTGCAGTTTCATTCCGCTGTACAGCTACAACAACCAGGAGAGCGACCACGCCTCAACTCCCGTGCCACGCCCGGTGGAGAATATCTATCGAGTCGCGTCGCTGCGACCGATGTTGCCAGCCAACGTCCCCTCTGGCGTGGGCAAGGCGTCCATCGCGACTGTTCCGTGGCAGATCAAAGCCGCCTGTCGCACATCGGCGGTGCCTCGGCCCGGTGAGGCGATCCCGGAAAACTGCCGGGATGATCGATTCGTGTCGCTGGCCATCTCGGGCGGCGGCAGTCGCGCGGCGATATTCGGGGCGGCGGTCATGTTCGAGCTGCAGCGTTACGGGCTGCTCCAGCATGTTGACCTCGTGTCGTGCGTGTCCGGCGGTTGCCTGACGGCGGCCTATTACGCCCTGAGCTGCGACAATCCGGAGGATCCGCAGGCCTGTCCTCCGACCACGAACGGCGCCGCACGCTACGCCTGGCGCGAGGAAACGGTTTATCCGTTGCTGGAGCGTAATTTTCTTACACGCTGGTTCGGCAACTGGTTCTGGCCGGACAACATCCTCAAGTTCTGGTTCACGCATTTTGACCGCACCGACATCATGGCGGAGACCATTTCCAGCAATCTCTATGACCAATCGATTCTCGACAATAACCAGTTCCGCTTTCGCGACCTGAATCCAAACCGGCCGAACCTCGCCATCAATGCCACGAATGTGACGGCCGGGCCGAGCCGCGAGTTTCCATTCGCCTTCACGCCCGAGCAGTTCCAGAAGCTGCATTCCGATCTTGACCGTTACCCGATTGCCAACGCGGTCATGGCGTCGGCCAGTTTCCCCGGCGCCTTCAACTATGTGACCTTGCGCGACTTCCGTGCACGGCAATATGTCCACTTGCTCGATGGCGGCGCCTACGACAATCTGGGGCTGAATGCCATCAAAACCGCCATGGAGACGCACACCGGTAACGCGGGCGGGCCAAAACAGCGCGTGGTCATCATCATCGATGCCTATATGGCGCTCGATAACAGAATGGCCAGGCAAGCGGAGCCGCGCAGCTGGACCGATTACATCGTCGACAGCAACTTCTTCGTGGCCTACGACACGCTCCTCACCTCGCTGCGTGCCACGCAACTCCAGTTCGCCCAGACCTTGTTAAAACAGCACGGAGGGACCTTGCTGCATGTCAGTTGGGAAGATATGGAAAAGGACGGGGATCCGCAAAACGCCTGGCTGGGCAATCGCCTCAACCGGATTCCGACATCGCTCAATATCGCGCCGAAGAGCGCGGAGCGTTTGCGCAGCGCCGCGAAGATACTGGTGGAAAAGGAGCTGAAGCGCATCCTGTGCGACCCATCGCGTCCCGCCGATGCACAGGTGGTGCGTGCGATGCTGTCTCCCCAGGCACCGGCGCTATCCTGCGGTTAGCCGTATTCCGCGGGGGTCCGGCGGCACA
This sequence comes from uncultured Acidiferrobacterales bacterium, assembly GCA_964355495.1. Lineage (GTDB taxonomy): Bacteria > Pseudomonadota > Gammaproteobacteria > Acidiferrobacterales > UBA6901 > UBA6901. The sequence continues at coordinate 10,932 of CAYHES010000009.1, read as the reverse complement.
AATTTCATTATTTCCCGGCCTGCATGTAGCATATGCAGATCAAGGCAGTATCCGGGATCCACATTCATCATCAGGAACACCTGCTAAAGGGGTGCCAACTTGGCAAAACCAAACTATCAGTTCGAGAAGCGCCAGAAAGATCTAGCCAAGAAAAAGAAGAACGAAGAAAAGCGCCAGCGCAAGCTGGAGAAAAAGAATATTCAGTCGTCTGAAAATCCGGAGCAATCCCCGGAACAGTCTCTGGTTGAAAAACCCAAGGATTCGGAGTAATCCCCGGTGAGCACCCCGGTCGTGGGCGTGCTGCGTCTGGTCGCCGCCCTGGCGGTTGTCCTGCTTGGCGCGCTGACGGTGCTGGTGGTGCTCGATATCCTGCCGCGCGAGTTGCTCCAGGTCTGGAGCATCAAGGTGTTGCTGGTCACCGGCATCATTGGCGTGGTGGCGCTGGCGGTAGCACTGCTCTCGCGCAAGGGGCCGGAGTAGGAACGGCTTCGCCACGAGGCTGAAACAGCAAAACAATAAACCGGAGTACACCGGCATGAAGTTGTATCTTCTGCTATTCATTGTTGTGACCCTGTCCGTGGGTGGCTGTAAACAGAAGCCGCCACCGGACGAACCTTCGCGCACGCCACCGCGCACCGATTTTTCCCCCGAAGACTTCGGCATCGGTCGCAAACACACGAAAAACCAAACCTGCAACCGCGAGATCGATCAGCTGCTGGAGCAGGTGCGCGTTTGTTACGGGTCGCGCCCGACGAGCGAGTGCGAAGTGCTGCAGCGAGGCAACTCGGACAAGATGGGAAGGATCAAGAACAGCAGTCGTTGCAGTCACTGAGTTTTCGTGCCTTCCGCCGCTGCAATCCGCCGCCAGGTAGTGCTTCATGCTGTTTGGAGCTTATCGCCGCGTGGCATCGGTGTTGTCGGTCGGGCTGAAGCCCGACCTACGAGGCTCGGCGAATAAGTTCCAATAACTCAAAAGCACTACACTAGTGTAGTGCTTCATTCAGTTTGGTACTTATAACTTCCCGGAGCCCCCTGTAGGTCGGGCTTTAGCCCGACATGTCGGCCTGAAGGCCGACCTACATTTCGAACATGCAATGTTCCGTCAATTGTGAAGCACTACACTAGATACGGCGGAATTCCGTATTGCGGCACTTCGAGCACGCCGGCAGGTGCGCCGGCGTTTGCAGCACGATGTGCTCGCCGCAGGCGGTGCATTCGAGTGTGCCGCCCGCCGCCATCTCACCGCTGTGATAGGTCTGCATCCTCAGCTTCTCGCTGGTTTGCTGCAGCCAGTCGCCCACCGCGGTCGTGGCATCCTCCAGAAACCGGTTGCCGCGGTCGCGCCATACCTGAAACAGGTCGGCGGTTTTTTCGGAATACGCGTCCCAGCGCGTGCCGATCTTCTGCGCGGCGTTGACCATGTCCTTCTCGACGCTCGCCGCGACGTTGTCGATGGTGTCGGCGGTGTGTTCGCCCATCTGCTTGAGCTGCACGGTCGCCTGCACGAGCGCCTGGCGGATGGTCGCGGCAACCATCGTTTCCTTCGCCTCGCCGAGTATGTGCCGCACGCCCTCGCGCAGCTTCTTGTAGGCGGCCAGTTCCTGTTTCTGCTGCTGCGGGCTCGGCAACATGCGGTTGATCTCGCGTTCGGCCACCAGCCAGTCCGCGACCGGATCACCACCGTTGAAGCCGCGTTGCTGGGCGCGGAAGTAGGCCGCCTGCTCGATCATGCGGCGACGTTCTTCGGGCGATACGCGCTGGTCGGGGCTGATCGGGTCAGAACTGATCTGACTCGTGTTACGGGTAGATTTTTCCTTTGCCATAAATGAGCCTCCGCTCTTTTCCATTTGGACGGATCGGCAATCCTAGAGCACGACTGGGCAGCACTGCTTTGATGTTTCTCAATATTTACCAACCGCCACTACAGCCTTGATAACGGTCAAAGCTGTAGTGGGCGCAAACCAACAGCATGAAGACCGGTTTTGCAGGCAACTAAACAACAGCTTGGAGACAACCACCGGGTGCAGCGCCTCGTATTTAACGAACCTTCCGGTTTTCCTATTCCCCTCCCCTTCAAGGGGCCAGGGAGGGAATGGGGTTGAGTGCATCGAGACTGAACACCCACCCCCATCCTCGGCAACCGCTCCCGGCGCGGTCTACCGCCCACATCCATGTGGGCGTACCTCCTCGACGGCTGTTCCAGACGCCGTTCTACCTCCTCCATCCATGGAGTCGTGCATCCATGCAGTCGTGTCCTTCCCCTTGAAAGCATGGGTATCTACACAAACCAGATTGGGGTGAACGCACTACCCTTTCTTGTAGGAGCGACCTCCGGTCGCGAATGAAATTAATCGCGGCCAGGAGGCCGCTCCTACGCGTCGCCCGTAGCCGGTGGGGCCTTGCCCCACTTTTCCGTCGTTCCCATGAAAATCATCCATGGTAGGGTGCGTCCCACGCACCGGCCAGAACTAAGACAACCATCAGCTCGCCGCGGTTGTCACGCCGGGTGTACCGCGGCAGCAAAACGCGCGGCATGGCGGGAGAGTTCCCCGGCGGAGAGCAGGAACACGCTCTCATCGCCGCTGGCGCTGGTCAGCCACACGAACGGCACGTCCGGGAAGCGTGCGGCGAGTGCGACATGGCTGTTGCCGACTTCGGCGACCAGCGCGCCACCCGGATTCAGGTGTGCGGTGGCGTGCGCCAGAATGTGGAGAATGGCGTCGAGGCCGTGCTCGCCGGAGGCGAGCGCCAGGGTCGGTTCGTGCCGGTACTCGGCGGGCAGCGCGGCCATGTCGGCGGCATCCACGTACGGCGGGTTGGTGAGGATCAGGTCGTAGCGCCGGCCGGCGAGCCCCTGATACAGGTCGGACTGCACGAGCTGCACGCGCGCCCCGAGGCCATGCCGCTCGACGTTGATGCGCGCGACCGCGAGCGCATCGGCCGAGACATCCGCACCGTCCACCTGCGCCAGCGGGAAGGCGAGCGCGGCGGCGATGGCGATGCAGCCGCTGCCGGTGCACAGGTCGAGAATGCGGTGCACGCGCGTGGGGTCGATCCACGGCTGAAACTGTTCGTGAATGAAATCGCCGATCAGCGAGCGCGGCACGATCACGCGCTCGTCCACGTAGAATTTCAGGTCGGCGAACCAGGCCTCGTGCAGCAGGTAAGTGAGTGGCTTGCGCGTGCTGATGCGCGCCTCGGCGAGATCGCGCACGATTTTCTGCTCGGCTTCGTTTAGAAGCCGTTCGGCCTGCGCATCGAGCTCGTCGTAGGGTATGTGCAGCGTGGCGATGACCAGCCACACTGCCTCATCGCGCGCATTGTCGGTGCCGTGGCCGAAGTAGAGCCCGGCCTTGCCGAAGCGTCGTTCGGCCCAGAGGATGAAGTCGCGGACGGTGCGTGGTTCGGCTGGCTTGTTCTTGGACATGGCACAGGTGCGATGGAGAATGAACCGGCGCATGATAGCGGCTTGCGCGGCGACGCGCATCCGCACGGTTTCATCAATCCGGGAACAGGAGGTGTCACATGGTGTATGCAAAGCGGCTGGCCGGCACAACCCTGCTCGGCGTGGCGGCGGGCGTGATGTGCTGGCAGGGCGGGGTGAGTGTCGGCATTGTCTACACACCGGCGCTGATCGCCGGCACGATCCTGAATCGCGGCTTCATCGGCTTCGTGATCGGCATCTCGGCGCTGCGTTGGCCGTATCCCGCGCACGGCGCGCTGCTCGGTGTGCTCGGCTCGCTGCCGATGGCGGTGTTTGCGCCCGAAGTGCGCGGCGCCATCATGCTAACCCTGTACGGCGCGCTCTGGGGAGTGTTGATCGAGCTGATCGTCACCAAGGCGCTCCAGGCACCGATGAAGTAAAGCGTAAGGCGCAATGAGCTGCGCGAATTGCGCCGGATGCATCTCCATGCCTATCCGCCGCTTCGTCGTCGGGCCGCAACCGGTGCCGCTACTCTTCGTAGGGTGCGCGGCGCGCACCGTGGGCTTCGAGAAGCCGCGGTTTTGTGCGTGGGGCACACCCTACTTGTCGATCCGCCGCGCGAGCGGCGTGGCCTCCGGCTTGAGCAGCGGTTCGAGATAGGGCCAGACGTTGTCGAGCAGGCGCGGCTGGGCGGCGGCGCGCGGGTGAATGCCGTCGGGCTGCATGAACCCGGGGGTGAGCGCGACACCTTCGAGCAGAAAGGGTGCCAATGCCGTGTTGTAGGTGCGCGCCAGGTCGTGATAGATCGCATGGAACTTGCCCGTGTAGTCCGGGCCATAGTTGGGAGGCAGATGGATGCCGACCAGTAACACCTGTGCCCCCGCCGTTTGTGCGGCCTTGATCATGGCGTCGAGATTGGCGCGCGTCTCGCGCAGCGACAGGCCGCGCAGGCCGTCGTTGCCGCCGAGTTCGAGAATCACGATCCGCGGGCGGTGGCGTTTGAGCGCATCCGGCAGACGCGCGCGTCCGCCGGCGGTGGTGTCGCCGCTGATGCTGGCGTTCACTACCGTGTGCGGGTAGCCTTGCCGGGCCAGGCGCTGTTGCAGGAGCGTGACCCAGCCGTCGCGCAATTCGATGCCATAACCGGCGCTCAGGCTGTCGCCGACGACCAGGATGGAAGGCACAGGCGCTGCGCTCGCATCGAGCGCAAACAGCAGAACCAACACGAACCAGCGGATTTTCATTCACAGTCATTACACCATGCCCATCATCGAGGCGCAAAACCTCACCAAGCAGGTCGTCAGTCCGGAAGGTCCGCTCACCATTCTCGACGACGTGAGCTTCGCGCTCGACGCCGGCGAGGCGTGTGCGATCGTCGGCGCCTCCGGCTCCGGCAAGTCCACGCTGCTCGGGCTGCTCGCCGGGCTGGATGTGCCGACGCGCGGACGCGTGCTGCTCGATGGCGTGGACCTGGGCGCGCTCGATGAAGACGGACGCGCGCGCCTGCGCGCCGGCCGTGTCGGGTTTATCTTCCAGTCGTTCCAACTGCTCGCCGGCCTGAGCGCGCTTGAAAACGTGATGCTGCCGCTGGAGCTTGCCGGCAAGAGCGATGCGCGCGCCACGGCGCGCGACGTGCTCGGGCATGTGGGTCTTGCCGACCGGCTCACGCATTACCCCAGCCAGCTTTCCGGCGGCGAGCAGCAGCGCGTCGCCATTGCGCGCGCCTTTGGCGCGCGCCCGAAAATCCTGTTCGCCGACGAGCCGACCGGCAGCCTCGACCAGGCCACGGGCGCGCGCGTGATCGAACTGCTGTTCGCGCTCAACCGCGAGCAGGCCACGACCCTGGTGCTGGTCACGCACGACGAGGCGCTGGCCGATTACTGCAAACGCCGCGTGCGGCTCGATGCCGGGCGACTGCGCGAGTGATTGCATTTGTTGTTTTGTATCCCATCTCCCCGCTTGCGGGGAGATGTAGAGGCTACAGAGGAGAACACTAAATGGCGCACACTGGCAGCTACGCAGTCCCTTCTCCCTGCGGGAGAAGGACAGGATGAGGGCCGGTTTGCGCTGCTTGGCCCTCACCCTCATTCCCTCTCCCGCAGGGAGAGGGAGGCGAGCCGATGCGCGCCTGGGCGCGCACTCGTTCACATTGGGAGAAAAGCAGTACGCACTATTTGGCGGTCGGATCATATCTTTACGAATGATTGCGATTCGGAGTAAGGCCGCGTGAAAACCCTGCTCCTCGCCCTGCGTTTGCTGCGGCGCGATTTCCGCGCCGGCGAGCTGCGTATTCTGGCGCTCGCCATCCTGGTCGCGGTGGGCAGCATGACGGCGGTCGGCTTCTTCACCGATCGCATGCAGCGCGCGCTGGTCCAGCAGGGCGTGGAACTGCTGGGTGCCGATCTGGTGCTGGTGTCGAGCGCGCCGGCGCGCGCCGAGCTCGTAAATGAGGCACGCCGCCTGCGCCTCGCCACGGTCGCGACCCTGGCCTTCCCCAGCGTGGTGCTGGCCGGCGACCGGCCGCAACTCGTAGATGTGAAAGCCGTGGGCGCCGGTTACCCGTTGCGCGGCACGCTGCGCACCGCGCCCGCCGCCGATGCGCCGGAGCAGGCGACGCGCGACATCCCCGCGCCCGGCGAGGTATGGGTGGAGCCGCGTCTGATCGAGATGCTGTCACTCACGCCCGGTGGCCGGCTCAATTTGGGCGCCGGCAAATTTCGCATCGCGCGCGTACTCACCTACGAGCCGGACCGCGGCGGCGACATGTTCAGCCTCGGGCCGCGGGTGCTGCTCAACAGCGCGGATGTCGTGCGCACCCGGCTCGTTCTGCCGGGCAGCCGTGTGAGTTATCGGCTGTTGCTGGCCGGTAATCCCGGGGAGATCGCCGCGTTCCGTGCCTGGGCGGAGCCGCGCCTCAAGCCCGGCGAGCGGCTCATGGAGGTGCGCGATGCGCGCCCCGAACTCAAGGTCGCGCTGGAGCGCGCCGAGAAATTCCTCGGGCTGGCGGCGCTGGTGAGCGTGCTGCTCGCCGGGGTTGCGGTCGCGGTCGCCACGCGCCGCTATGTCGAGCGCCATCTGGATGGCAGCGCGCTCATGCGCTGCTTCGGCGCCACCCAGGCGCGCGTGGTCGCACTGTACGGCGTGCAGATGCTGGCGCTCGGGTTTGTGGCCAGCCTGCTCGGCTCGTTGCTCGGTTTGGCGGCGCAGGCGGCGTTGGCGGAACTGCTCGCCGGTTTGTTTAACACAGCGCTGCCGCCACCGTCGCTCTGGCCGCTGGTGATCGGTCTGCTCGTGGGTGTCGTGACGCTGCTGGGTTTCGCGCTGCCGCCGCTGTTACGGCTGAAAAACGTACCGCCGCTGCGCGTCATCCGCCGCGACCTCGGGCCGCTGCCGGTGCGCGCCTTCAGCGTGTATGGCGCGGCATTGCTGGCGATGGGCCTGCTCATGTTCTGGCAGGTGCGCGATCCGACGCTGACGCTCATCGTGCTCGGCGCCACGTTCGCCACGCTCGCGGCGCTCGGTCTCGTGGCCTGGCTGCTGGTCAAAGGCCTGGGCACGCTGCGCGCGCACGCCGGTCTCGCCTGGCGCTTCGGGTTGGCCAACATCGCACGCCGGCCGAACGCGAGCATCGCCCAGATTCTCGCCTTCGGGCTCGGCCTCATGGTGCTGCTCATGCTGCTGCTGGTGCGCGGCGACCTGCTCGCCGCCTGGCAGCAGCGCCTGCCGCCGGATGCGCCCAATCATTTTCTGATCAACGTCCTGCCGGGCGACGTGCAGCGGCTCAAGGATTTTCTGGCGCGCGCCGGCGTGGGCGGCCGCGAAGGGCCCGGCGTGTTTCCGATGGTGCGCGGGCGGCTCACCCACATCAACGGCCGGCCGGTATCGGGCGCGGACTATGCCGATGACCGTGCGCGCAATCTATTGGAGCGCGAGTTCAACCTGTCGTGGAGCGCGCGTTTGCAGGAGGACAACCGCGTGGTGGCCGGAGCGTTCTGGGACGCGCCGACGCGCGGCCAGCGCGAGTTGTCCGTGGAAAATGGCCTGGCCGAGACGCTCGGGATCAAGCTGGGCGACGAACTCACCTACCGCATCCAGGACCGCGAGGTGCGCGCCAAGGTCACAAGCCTGCGCAAAGTGGAGTGGGATTCGTTCCGCGCCAATTTCTTCGTGCTCGCGCCGCCCGGCGTGTTCGATGATTTTCCGGCCACCTGGGTCACCAGTTTCTATCTGCCGCCCGAGCGCAAGCGTGTCACCGGCGAACTGGTGCGCGCCTTCCCGAGCGTTACGGTGATCGACCTCGAAGCGGTCATGGCGCGCGTGCGCGGCATCATGGAGCGCGTCAACCTGTCGGTCGAAGTGGTGTTTCTGTTTACCCTGTTTGCCGGGCTCATGGTGCTGTACGCCGCTATTCAGGCCACCCAGGACGAGCGCCTGCACGAGACCGCCATCCTGCGCACGCTCGGCGCAAGCCGCGCGCGTCTGGTGGCCGGGCTGCTCGCCGAATTCGCGCTGCTCGGCCTGCTGGCCGGCCTGCTGGCGGCATTCGCCGCCAGTGCCGCCGGCCTGGTGCTGGCGCGCGAGGTGTTTCACCTGAGCTATGCGATCAACCCGCTGCTCTGGCTCACCGGCCCGGTCGTGGGGGCGGTGGGCATCGGCCTGTTCGGCTTCCTCGGCACGCGCCGCGTGCTCAACGTGCCGCCGCTCGCCACGCTGCGCGAGCTGTAGCGGGCAATCGAGAAAGTGGGCGTCACACCCGGTGCCGGGGTGACGCGGCACGGTTCAACGGCCCGCGCGGCTGAATGCAGCCCCTTCTGTTCGTGGCGGATGTTATGGCACGGACCGGGCGGTGCGCTTTGCCAGAAATTTTTCGACCGCTTCGAGGCTCCCCGGATTGTCGAAGGCCACGCAACTTTTTCGACTAAGCTGCTTGGACATCTCCGTCCGTACCACTTCCGAGAGCACCCAGCCAAGCGGTATCTTCACCTCGCCGTTCTCGCACAGGCCGAACTTCATGAAGTGCGCGTTGCCAACCTGCCAGCGGGCGGTTTCGCGTGCGTACGCGCCGCGCGCGCCGCGCGCGGCCAGCAGCGCGCGGAACGGCGACCACACCTCATTGCAGCACGGCGTGGGTTGGCTGCCCTTGTCTTTCTCCTGCGTGGCCAACTGCACGTTGACGTGGTCCGGATCCACCGGTTCGTTGCTGATGTGGATGACCACCGGTTCGACATTCGACCAGAAGGGATCGGGTTTGTTGTCCCGGCCCACGCGCAATTGCTCGATGGCCTGGAGAATTTCGAGCGCCGTGGTGGCGCCGGAGTTTTCAAAGTAGCCGCCGTCCACGGCGCGCCCGTAAACCTCGCCGTCCTTCATGAGCGTGCCGGCCGGGCTCACGTAAGTGAAACGCGCGCTCAGGTGTACGGCGGTGCTGAGCGGCAAGGCGTGTTTGCCAAAGAACCGCTGGGCATCCTCCGCGTCGTTGAACTCATCGGACGTAAGACGCAGGTTGCTGACGATCAGGCGTTTTCCGGTTTCGACCCAGGTGGAATTGAGAAACAGCGCCGGCAGCCAGTGGTCCGGCTGATCGCGCCACAGTTTGTCGAACGGCTCGGCGAAGCGGTCGTTGCCGGCATGCCGGCGCCAGGCCTGCTCCCAGGAAAGCTCCAGCGCCCGCGCCCGATCGAAGTGCGGGATCGCTCTCGGCCAGAGTCGCTGGAACAGATCGGGATAAAGCGTGGCGGCGACCGCCGGCGCCAGAAAGTCCTCGCCGAGAATTTTTTGTGCCTTGCCCGTCAGGGGCGGGGCGTCGCGGTCACCGCAGCGAAAGTTGGGGGACCGATAGCGCTGGTCGGCGAGCAAAGCGGTGAACACCGTCGTTCCGAGGCTGCCGCCGGAAACGCCGCTCAGCGCAAACAGCTGATCGGCGAAACACGGGTAGCGGTCCTGGATCGTTCCCAGCACCGTCGCGGCCCAATAAGCCGCGCGAATGCCGCCGCCTTCGGCGGCCACGACGAACAGCGGGTATTTGTCGTCGCTTTTCGGAAGCGGCCGCAGCAGTTGCCGATCCTTCCATTCCATCAGCGCATTCTCCACCAGTGGGCGGTTTTTCCACTCCTGGGTCTGGGCGTTGTCGAGCACGCGCACGGCGTGGTTGTCGTTCCAGAAGCTGAAGAAGAAGGCGAGAATCAGCAAGGTGGTGAACACGGGAAAGCGGGTGCGCATGCCGAACAGGTCGGCGGCGCTGCCGAAGGCGATCCAGCCGGCGGCGGCGAGCAACAGAATGGGCGTCGAGCCGACCGCCGGCGCGAAGCGTTCCGGGCTCACGGCGAAAAAGACAAACAACCCGATCGCCACCGCCAGCGTAAAGCCGAGCAACGGCCAGCTTGCGCGCACGGCTTCGCAGGCGTTTTTGTTTCCGTATCTCTGGCTCTTGGCGGACTTCACTTCGCCCAGCGATTGGCCGAGTGCCGCCGTGAGGCGATAGCGCGAGAAGGATTTGGCAAAACGCTTCGACAGTTCGCGGCGCGTGATCGCAAATACAATGAACACAATGGCGCCGGCCAGGGAGATGAGCGCAAACACCATGAGCACGCGGCCCGGTCCGCGGGACGTGTCCGGGTACGGCGCGGCGGCGCGGTAGAAGGCCAGCGCCAGTCCCAGCATTGCGCTCAGGCCGATGAATCGTGGCAGCCATGTCTGGGTCCAGTGCACCCAGGATTTTTTGGGCAGTGCGTCATCCAGACGCACGTAGTACATGAGGCGCGCCCAATACCAACTGCCGAACGCCCAGAGAAAGCCGCCCAGCAAGAAGAACAGGGTCTGGTTCCAGACCTGAGGGTTGGCCGCGCGGCGCTCGGCAAAGTCGCGCAGCGTATCGAGGCCCTGATCGGAGACGAACAGAAACGCGAGGCCAGCCGCTACCAGCAGCAGGCTCAAGCGGCAGGGTTTGAGCACGAGCCCAATGTGCCGAGCCCAGCGCCACAGGAACGCAAACAGCCGCGCAACCGGGTGGAGGAGACGCGCGACCGGTTGCAGCCACGCGGGGATCGAGCAGGAGGGGGACTGTTTGGCCATGAGGTTGCTCCCTTGAAGTGGTAAATGAAGACTTACTGCGTTCGTTTATTCAGATGCCGACGAAGCCCTAATCCATTGTCCTGCTGTATTTAAGGTTGTGTCTGGAGTTAGCGGCGTTGCGCCGCGACCGTTGGCAGGCGATAGCCCGGCGGTGCCTCCCAGCGTTTCCACACCGAGTCGTCCACGGTTTGTTACGCCGCGGCCGAAAGCCCGAAGCCGAACATGCCGCCACTCAGTCGGTCGAGCGCATGGGTGCCGACACCCTTGTCGTAAAACGGCGGCAACTGCCCGCCGCCGTCACCGCCGCTGGTGGCGATCAGCTCGCAAAGCCGTACGACGTTGGTGCGTTCCTTGGTGGTGTTCCAGGTGCCATCGAACAGAGCGGCGAGTTTGCGGGGCATGTTCCGCCTCCCTGCGGGTTATTGTGTTGCCTCATG
>CAYHES010000008.1:30703-31953 GCA_964355495.1 uncultured Acidiferrobacterales bacterium | reverse complement strand
CCGCGCCCGAGGGCGTTCACGGCCGTGAAGCTGGTGAGAACGAGTGGCGTCACGTCAGGTGTTCCTCGGGATTTCCGCGCGCATCCAGGGAAGGCACGCCTGCACAAAAAAGAACCATTCTAGGGAAAGCACGCCTGCACAAAAATAACCATTCTAGTGTAGTGTTGCGTTCTGTTTGGTACTTAATAACTTCCCGGTAACTTCCCGGAGCCCCCTGTAGGTCGGGCTTTAGCCCGACATGTCGGCCTGAAGGCCGACCTACATGACGAACAAGCAATGTTCCTTCAAGAGTGCAACACTACACTAGGCCGGGCGACGCGCCAGGGCTTCGGATTCCAGCGACGGCGCGGCATCCCAGAAGTCGTAGAAATTGAACCAATTGTAGGGCGCCAGCCGGCAAAAGTACTCCAGTCGTTCGGCGTAGCGCCGCACCCATTTTTCCAGGTCGGCCTCGCGATTGCTTCGATCGAGCACGATCTCCTCGGCAAACAATTCGAAGTGTTCCTTATACCGGTTGCCGCCCAAGTACAGACAGGTAAACAACACCACCGGTACCTTGAGCGCGCTCGCCACCAGGAACGGGCCGGCGGGAAACGCCGCCTCGCGACCGAGGAACGGCACGCGGATCAAGCGGTCGTTGGCCACCACCCGGTCGCCGAGTATGCCGACCCATTCGCCCCGATCGAGCCGGTCCTTGGCGCGGATCAGTGAGTCCACGGTGCCGATCGGGATCACCTTCATGCGACTGTGGCCGCCGAAACTGGCGATGACGGCGTTCAGCTTCTGCGCGTTTTCCTCGTACATCATCATGTGAATATCGGTATGGTGGCGCACCTCGCCGAGCAGGCGCGCGACATCGAAGCTGCCGAGGTGCGCGCCCAGCAGCAGGCAGCCGCGCCGCGACGCCGCCAGACGCCGGACGATCTCGGCATTCTCGCTGCCGAAGTCGAGCCGCTGCGGCAACCCCGCCAGCAGCAGGCCGCGGTCGAGCAGCGTGACGGCGAAATAGTAGTAATGGCGGAACACCTCGCGCCCGGTCGGGCGCCGCCCGAGCGCCCGCTCGAGATACTGACGCGAGGCGCGCGTCGAGCGGCGCGCGACCAGCATGAAATAGAGGCACACCGGATAGAGCAGGGCGCAGCTCGCCGCGCGCCCGAACACGGCGGTGAACCGCACGATCAGCTTCATGCCCAACACCGTACCGCGCTCGCGCTGGGTCGCCCAATGCCCGCTCATAAAGGAAGCCCTAC
>CAYHES010000008.1:0-30603 GCA_964355495.1 uncultured Acidiferrobacterales bacterium | reverse complement strand
TACGCTTCGCTCCGTTCGTCTTGTCATAATCTAACGAAGCCCTACTGCGTTCGTCCTGACATTATATGAGAAGCCCTACTGCGTTCGTCCTGACATTACATGAGAAGCCCTACTACGCTTCGCTCCGTTCGTCTTGTCATAATCTAACGAAGCCCTACTGCGTTCGTCTTGTCATCATGTGCCCCCTCGGCCGGCGGCTCGTAGGCAACCGTGCCACTCGCCAGCTTCTCGCCGCCGGCAAGGATATCGAAAGTCGCCTGTCCGGGCCGCTTCGCGGTCAGCACAATCTCGAACTCCTGTTCGGGGAACAACGGGGCCAAAAACTTCACCGCCGGGAAGCCGGTAACGCGCAGCGCAGTGACCACATGTTGCGGTAACGCCGCGGCCACTGCTTCCAACAACACCACGCCCGGTACGACCGGATGGCCAGGGAAATGTCCGGACAACGCCGGATGACTGGCGGCAATGCGCATGGCGGTTAGGGAAGGCAGTCCTGCACAAAAATAGTCATTCTAGCAGGCTGTTGAAATAGTCTTCGATAGGGGTCGGAAAGGGCTCTCGCCCTCCCCGCCCTCCGAACCGTGCGTGCGGTTCTCCCGCACACGGCTCTCCAGTCGGTGGTTTCAACATCGTGATTGGCTCGCCAGGACGTGGGCTCCGGTAAGGGTGAAGAGCCCCTGTTCAGCGAAGAAAGCATTTGGCCAGCGAACCTGACCATTTGCCTCCTTTGACGCCGTTCTCCAGCGCCGCCAACATGCGTTCCGTCCAGATTGCGGCTTCGACCCAGCGCCAGTCTCGGGGCCGGGTCTGTGCGTCTTGTGTAGCCCTCGCGGGCACTGTCGTCGCTTCGCTCACGCTTTGCCTCTTTCCAGATTTCGCGCTTCCACCTTCCTGCCTCCCTTCCCTCGGCGCGGGTTTGCTCCCCGCGCTTCTCGGACTGACGGTGTGAGTGGTAGGCAGGGTTTGCCCCCCGGCTCTGTTGGGCGCACGTTTCCTCGCGCCTCGCCTTGACTCTCCTGTTCAGCCTCACGGTACCGTGAAGGCTCTGACTCCTGCACGCGTCACCACGCGCGCAGGTCTCCCCGCTTACCTCGCCACACCTTCCCGACGTTCCGCCTCCAACCACGTGATGCACCCCGGCATCGCTTTACACGCCCGTACCAGCGTGCCGGGCGAGTTTCGGACTTCGCCATGTATGAGCAGGCTCGTCGTCACACCCCGCCGAATCGAGTTCGTCTTCCTGCGGACCGCCAGTTCGCTTCCGGTTGCTCTCCACCCCGCCTCGCGACGACGCAGTTACCTTCGGCTACGGGGTCTTGGCTTGCCCCGACACGGACTTCCACCGTGCAGATGTGGCGCCTTCACGGGCGCACTCACACCGGCGAAAGCCGGTGTCCAAGAATCAATTGTAATGCTTTCATCGACATCCTGGATTCCGGCTTGCACTGGAAACTGCTCCTGCGTTTCCAGTACTTCCGCCATCCTTGGCGGTCGCGCCGGAATGACAGGGGTTGATGTTTCGGTGCATTCTTCTACTACCTGCCAGTGTAGTGAGTCGTTCTTGATGGAAAACAGCCTGACTTGATTGTAGGTCGGCCTTCAGGCCGACAAGTCGGGCTAAAGCCCGACCTACATCGGGCAACAGTGGACTTACTGATCCGGTCGCTAAATAGTGCGTGGTGCTTTCCTCCCTCTCCCTGCGGGAGAGGGCCGGGGTGAGGGCCAAGCAGCGCAACAACGGCCCTCATCCTGTCCTTCTCCCGCGGGGAGAAGGAACCCAAGGTTTGTCGGGGTGCGCACTATTTAGCGTTCTCCTCAGTAATAAGCTCCGGTTAACGTGACTCATTACACTAGACCGGCTGCTGCTGCACATACGAACGACCGCGCCGGAACATCCGCAGGCGCTGCCCGCCGGGCCGGCACCGATGATCGCGACATCGGCACTCCAGATGACCCGACGTGCGTGCGCCCACCGGCGGGCGGCACGGGATCGCACGATTTCCCCGACATTATCGGGAAATCCCGCGGACGCAGCAAGCGAACACTGCGGTCGGCCGGAAAACTGCTCCGGCACTTCCGCCATCCATGATGGTTGTAGGTCGCCCTTCAGGTCGACTGTCGCCCTGAAGGGCGACCTACACGTGCGGTATTGCACTTCCGCCATCCATGGCGGTCGGCCGGAAAACTGCTCCTGCGTTTCCGGCACTTCCGCCATCCATGGCGGTCGCATACGAGCGGCGGGCATTCCTGTTATCATTTCCATTCCGAACAATAGCGAAGCCCTACTCCGCTCGTCCTGGCATAATGATTGAAGCCCTCCTCCGTTCGTCCTTGCATAATGCGGGATTCCCTTGCTCGCTCCGCCCGTGAACGCCGCGCCCCTGATAGAGATCACCGACCTCACCAAGGTCTACCGCGGAGGCCAGCGCCCGGCGCTGGATGGACTCGCGCTGGCCATCCGGCGCGGTGCCTTCTTCGGCCTGCTCGGGCCGAACGGTGCCGGCAAAAGTACGTTGATTGCCATTCTCTGCGGTCTGCTCGCGCCGACACGCGGTGCCGTGCGTGTGCTCGGCACGGACGTGCAGGCCGATGCGGCGCGCGTGAAATCGGCCATCGGCCTGGTGCCCCAGGACCTGGCGCTCTACCCAACGCTCACGGCGCGCGAGAACCTTGCATTCTTCGGGCGCATGCAGGGACTGAGCGGCGCGCGCCTGCGGGAACGCGTGGCCGCCTGCCTCGCGATCGCGCGCCTCGAAGACCTGGCCGACCGGCGCGTCGATACCTACTCCGGCGGCCTCAAGCGCCGTCTGAACCTGGTGATCGGGCTCATTCACGAACCGCAATTGCTGATCCTGGACGAGCCGACCGTCGGGATCGACCCGCAATCGCGCAACTTCATCCACGAAAGCCTGCGCGCACTGCATCAGGCCGGCATGACCATTCTCTACACCACCCACTATATGGAGGAGGCCGAAAACCTGTGCGATGACATCGCCATCATCGACCACGGCCGGATTCTGGCGCGCGGCACGGTGCCGGAGCTGCTGCGCGTGCACCGTGCCGGCACGATTGTCGCGCACCTCGACACCGATCTGCCGGACGCGGTCGTACAGCAACTGCGCGCGCTGCCGCAGGTGCGCACTGGCCGTTTCGCGGCACGCTCCTTTGTGATCGAGAGCGATACTCCGGATGCGGCGCTCATCGCGCTGACCGAAATATTGCGTGGCGCGCGCCTGCCGCTGGTGTCGCTCAGTCTCGGGGCGATGAACCTCGAACAGGTGTTTCTGGCGCTCACCGGCACGCGCCTGCGCGACTGAGCAACGAAGCCCTATTTTTAACTATCATTTGCCGCAAAGGCGCAAAGGACGCAAAGAAAAACATGAGCTTTTATCTAGAAAGCCTTTGCGCTCTTTGCGCCTTTGCGGCAAAAAATATTATTTTTGGAATTGCGTAGTGCTTCCTATGATCGTACTTCGCCAACTGCTTGCCGCCATCGGAAAAGAATCGCGCCTCATCGTGCGCGACTGGCACGCCCTGGCCGTGCTGTTCGTGATGCCGGTGGCGTTCGTCACCATCATGTCGCTGGCATTGCGCGATGTATTCACCGAACGCGCCGGCGTCACCTTCAGTGTGTTGATCGTGGACCAGGACGGAAAGCTGGTCGGCGAAAAACTGCGTGAGTCATTCACCCGGGACAAGCACTTCCGGGTCGAGCTGGCCACCGCGCCCCTTCCGGATGCCACCCAGGTTGAGGCACAACTCACCGCCGGTCTCTACAAGTTCGCGCTGCTCATTCCCGCCAAGGCCACCGCACAGGCGCGGCGGCGCGCGCTGGAGCAGGTCCGGAGCGACGGTCGCGCCAGCGGCCGCACGCCCGCCGTCGGCGTGCGCCTGCTGTCCGATCCGACAATGCGCGCCGACCACCGCAGCATGCTGGTGGCGTTCACCAACGGCGCGCTGCGCGCGGTCGAATCGCGGCTCATCGCCGAACGCATCGCCGAACTGGCGCGCACGCCGTTCGGCACCTCGGCGCTGTCGGCGCCGGCACTCACCGCGCCGGAGCTGTTCCGGGAAGTGAGCGACGAGCTGGAGACCGACGGCACGCGCAAAACGCCCAATCCGACGTCGGTGCAACAGAATGCCCCGGGCTGGACGCTGCTCGCCATGTTTTTCCTCGCCATCCCGCTGTCGGTGACGCTGATCAAGGAACGCGCGCAAGGCAGCCTGCTGCGGCTCCAGTCCATGCCGGTGCCCACCTGGGTGCTGTTCGGCGGCAAGATCGCACCTTATCTGGTGATCAACCAGATCCAGTTGGCGCTGATCCTGGCGGTCGGCGTGTGGGGGCTGCCGCTGCTCGGCGGCGACCGCCTGACGCTGGGCAACTCCCCCGAGGCAATCGCCCTGCTGAGCGTGAGCGCGAGCCTTGCGGCGATCGGTTTCGCGTTGCTCATCGCCACCTTTGCCCGTACTCCGGAACAGGCAACCACCTTCAGCGCCACCACGGTGATGATTCTCGCCGCCCTCGGCGGCATCATGGTGCCGAAGATGGTCATGCCGCCCGCCATGCAGCAGCTCGCCGAGCTGACGCCGTTCTCCTGGGGACTGGAAGGCTTTCTCGACATTTTCATCCGCGGTGGCGGGGTGCGCGAGGTATTGTCCGAGGCCGGACGACTGGCTGGCTTCGGGGTGGCGTGCTTCGCGCTCGCCATCCTGCGTTTCAACCGGCGCTTGCGCCGCGGCTAAAGCCAATTCGTAGTCAACATTAATATGTACCCCCTCTCCCGCGGGGCGGGAGACGACTGCATGGATGCACGACTCCATGGATGGAGGAGGTACGACCACATGGATGTGGGAGGTAGAGCAACGCATGGAGCAGTTGCCGAGAACGGCGTCTGGAACAGCCGTCGAGGAGGTAGGGCAATACCGGGAGCAATTGCCGAGGGTTGGGGAGAGGGTGGGCAACAAGCTAGAATCGCCCTTTGAAAGTCATAACGCTCGCCAGCATCCCCTCTCCCTAACCCTCTCCCCGCAAGCGGGGAGAGGGGACATGTTTATTCACGTATTGAGAGAATTCGAAATGTCCGTGACCTCCGGTTCACAAGACAACGCCTTCAAGCTTGAGCTCAAGAAGCTCATTGTCGCCGCCTGCAATCGCGACACCGCGCCCGAGACCATCGGCGATGACGACCCGCTCATCGGCGCGGACTCGGTGCTCGACCTCGATTCGCTCGACGTGTTGCAACTGAATGTGGCCATCACCCAGCACTTCGGAAAACGCATCGATGACGGCAAGCACGCGCGGCGCGTGATGAAGTCGGTCAATGCCCTGGCCGATTTTCTCCGGCCCGCCTGACAGACCGCATGCCGGCAATCCACATCCGCGGCCTGGGACTGGTTTCGTCCTACGGGCGCGGCGTCGCGTGCGCCGTCGAAGGCATGCGCGCCGGTCGCACCGGCATCACGCCGCTCACCCTGTTTTCCCTGCCCTTCCAGAACCAGATTCAAGTCAACCAGTTCGACCACGCACCCTTCCCGCCGGGCTCGGCCTGTGCCACGGCGGCCATGGAGGCCGTGGCGCAGGAAGCCCTGAGCGAAGCGCGGCTCGATGTCGGCGCGCTGCGCGACGCGGCGCTCGTGGTGGGCACGAGCAGTTTTCTGTTCGCGGGCGAAGCCGATTGCCGGCGCACCCTGGCCGACACCGGCAAGACCGTCATGCCGCCGCTGCCCCCGCACGGGCAAGCGGCGCGGCGCGTGGCCGGGCAGCTTGGCATCGAAGGCCCGGTGCTGACCCTCACCACCGCCTGCTCGTCCAGCGCCAATGCCCTGCTCGTGGCCGCCGCCCTGCTGCGGCGCGGCGAGGCGCGGCGCGCGCTGGTGATCGGCGTCGAAGGTCTGAGCGCCATCGCCCTGAGCGGCTTCCATTCACTGCTGCTGCTCGACCCGGAAGGCTGCCGGCCGTTCGACGCCGGGCGCCGCGGCATGCAGATCGGCGAGGCCGTGGGCGCGGTGTTGCTGGAATCGGGCGGCGCGGCGCGGCCGGAAAACTGCTCCTGCGTTTCCGGCACTTCCGCCATCAGTGAATGTGGCCTCATTCACCGTCGCGGCGGTGACCGCCTGCTCGGCGGCGCCAACCTGTGCGATACCCATCACATGACCAGCGCCACCCCCGACGGCAGCGCCATGCGCCGCGTGATGGAAATGGCGCTCGCCGATGCCGGCCTGCAAGCCGCCGACGTGGCGGTGATCAAGGCGCACGCCACCGGCAGTCTCGACAACGACGCCGCCGAGGCCGCGGCCATGCGTGCCTTGTTCGGCGCGGACCTGCCGCCGTTCACCGGCATCAAGCGTTATCTCGGCCACACGCTCGGCGCCTGCGGCGCCGTCGAGCTCGCCGCTTTCCTCGGCTGCCTGCGCGCCGGTTTCGTGCCGCCGACCGCCGGCTTCAGCCATGC
This sequence comes from uncultured Acidiferrobacterales bacterium, assembly GCA_964355495.1. Lineage (GTDB taxonomy): Bacteria > Pseudomonadota > Gammaproteobacteria > Acidiferrobacterales > UBA6901 > UBA6901. The sequence goes on along the minus strand of CAYHES010000008.1, from coordinate 24,151 downwards.
CGACCCGGCACTGCATGTCACCCCGCTCACCGGTTTCCTGCCGGCGCCCAGCGGGCCGGTGATGTTCAACTTCTTCGGGTTCGGCGGCAATTACGCTTCGCTCCTGATCGCGCATGATTAAGGAAAGCACGCTTGCACAAAAATAGCGATTCTCGGCCCGTTTACATTCACGCCGCCGCGGCACTCGGACCGCACGGCGACGTCGCCAGAGCGGAACGCCGGACACTACACGGCGATCCGCCGCCGCTTGAATTGAAGGAGCTGGTGAAAACCGTTGTGGGCGTGCCGCTGCGGCAGGCCTCGCATCTGGTGGAACTCGCCGCCATCGGCTCGCAGCTCTGTCTCAAGCGCCTGCCCTGTCCGGCACCCGAGAATACCGCCGTGTACCTCGGCACCGGTCTCGCCGAGGTGCGCAAGAACGAGGCGGTCTTCCGGCAGGTAATGCCGCCCGGCCCGGGGCTCGCCTCACCGTTCGATTTCATCAACGCCGCGAACAACATGGCGGCGTTTTACACCGCCAAGCTCGGCAATTTGCGCGCGCGCAATCTGACCATCACCCAGGAAGAATTTTCGTTTGAATGGGCGCTGCATCTGGCCGCGGCCGATCTGCGCAGCGGCGAGTACCGGCAGGCCCTCGTCGGCGGCGTGGATGAAAATTCCCAACCGCGCGCCAACCACCTGCGGCGCATTACCCTGCGCGACGACCAGCCGATGGGCGAGGGCAGCGGCTGGCTGTATCTCGACAACCGCAGGGAAGACGCGCGCGGTGAAATCCTGGCCACACGGAACGTGACGCACGGCGTCGATCTCGCGAGCCTGCTTGCCGAGACCGTGCGGTCCTGGCGGCAAGAAGGCGAGGACGTCGTGCTGCTACCGGGCTTCCGCCTGGAATATGCGGAGATCGAAACGCTTATTGCCGCCGTGCCCGGCTTGCACACGGAAAACTATCTGGCCCTGTGCGGTGCCTTCCACACGGCATCGGCGTTCGGCATGGCGGCGGTATTTGACGAGCCGCGCGCGGCGCCGGCGCTCATCGTGCATATCAACCTGAATGTCGTCGGCGACGCCATGTTGGTCGCGCTGCGCGCGTTCGCCACGTAAGGCAGCGGGGTTACGCCGGTTCAGGCCACTAGTGTAGTGCTTCATACTGTTTGGTATTTATCACTTCCCGGAGCCCCTGTAGGTCGCCCTTCAGGGCGACATGTCGGCCTGAAGGCCGACCTACATCAAGAACAGGCAATGTTCCGGCAATGGTGAAGCGCCGCGGAAGCCGCACGCGGTGGGCGATGCCCACCCGACAAACCGCCGGGCGGGAATCAGACGGCGGTCTTGAGGCGAGTGAAGATTTCCTGTTCGCGCTCGCCGCACTCGCGCAGCAGCGCGGCCAGGCGTGCGTACACCTCGCTGCCGTCCTGCCGCTGCTTCACGAGCAGCGCGCCCTGCACGGCGAAATCGCGCCAGCGGTCGCCGGTGGCGGTAAGGTCGATCGCGCACTCGCGCAGCGCGGCGCTGTTGAGCAGGTCACCCGCCTCCTGCAGAAACGCGGCATAGATGAACCGGAACCCGGCGCCACCGGTGCCGATCTCTTCCTGCATGCGCACGACGCTGCCCACCCATTTGCGCGCCCTTTCCGGACCGAGTTTCTCCGGCCAGCGCTCCAGCTTCCCGGCCAGCCGGCCGATACCGCGTGTACCGAACATCGGCACCGGCGTGTCGACCATGCGCCGGGCGGTGGTGCGGATCGCATCGCGCACCGCGGGCCTGAGATCGGGGTCGCGCGGCACACCTTCCGGATAATAGGTCAATCCGCGCGGTGCAAACACACCCTTGGCGAAGCGCGCGCGCTGGAGATCCTCGGCGGCGCAGGTGACCGGCACCTCGACAACCGGGTCGCTGATGAGGTAGTCCGAACCCTCGCGACCATACACCACCAGGTTGTGGCCGTTGAAGTGAAAACGCATCTCGACCGGAAAATACGGCAGCCAGTAACCGCTGGTCTGAACGCCGACCGGACGGCCGCTGTCCACAAACGCACTGAGCGCCCGCATGCCGGACGCCGGATCGCGATAGCGGTGCTGCCTCCAGCGGATCCCGAAGCGCTTACCGATGTTCTTGATAATGGCGCGCGGCGCGTCGCGGTAGCTGGTGAGCGGAATGCCGCCCATGCGCAGCCACGGCAGGTGCAGGAAGAACAGCCCGCCACCGATACCGAATACCATCGGTTCGCTGAGATCGAGGCCCTGGTGACGCAGCAGCGCCGCCACCGTACCGCTTTCGCAATGACCGGCGTGCCGGTGCTCAAAGCCGCTCACAATCGTCCTCCGCGGGAAGCGCGCGCAACCCGGTCACCGGCAGTTGCAAGGCCTCGGCGTAACGCCGCAAGACCTTGTCAGTCAGCCGGCGAAAGACCCGCGGATGCAGGTGCCACCAGATGCGCACTCGCGAAATTCCCGAATACGCGGCGAGCAGGCCGATATCCATTTGCCGGCGCGCCATGTGATAGGCAAGGGCGCTCGTCTCGCCGCGGCGCGCGCGCCCAAGGGCGACCGCGATCTCGGCGCGTACCGCGTCGTTCGCCTGGCCGTTGACGATGTTCTCGACCTCCCAGCCGGAACTACCGACCACGACATAACGCCCACGCTCGTCCACCGCATAACAGGCGCGCTGATGGCCGGCAAGCACGGATTGTTCCTGATCCTGCGGGACGTCCCCTGCCTTCATGTTCCGTTACACCACGGTCAGATGCATATAGCAGAAATTGAAGCGTGCGCTCTCCGGGATGTAGCACAGCAGGCGGTCGCCACGCCGCAGCCGGCCGGAGTACAACAGCTCTTCGATGATCAGGTAGATCGAGGCCGAACCGATGTTGCCGACGCGGGTCAGGTTCGTGAACCAGCGATCCAGCGGGATATCGAAGCCCTGTTGCACCATGCGGTCATGCAGGCGCTCGCGGAAATATTCCGACGAATAGTGCGGCAGGAACCAGGTAATGTCCGCGGGCTTGAAGCCGCGCTTGCGGGCAACCGGCAGCAGCGCGCGATCGATCGAGGCCGGCAGGATGTGCTCATTCAGGATGCGTGCGTCCTGCTTGAACGCGAGGAAACCCTGGCGCACGATGTCGAGCGGGTCCTCGGTTTCATACGCGTATTGCATGCTGCCGTCCGGACGCTTGTTGCCGCCGCAGTACATGCACACCGGCATGTCGCCGGCCAGCGAGATCATGTCCATCCAGTCCATGCGCAGCGACAGGCGGTCGGGATTCGGCTGCGCCTGCACGAACGCGGCGCCGGCACCGTCCGACAACATCCAGCGCAGGAAATCCTTTTCGAAAGCGATCTCCGGCCGCCGCTCCATCTCGGCCACCAGACTCTCCATTTCCGGCTCGAAATTGCGCCCGCGCATGTAGCGCGACGAGAATTCGGAACCGGTGCTGATGGCATGCCGAACCCCGCCGGTCTGCACGTTGAGCATGGCGTAGCGCAGCGCCGACATGGCCGACGTGCACACCGCCGCCGCGGTGTGCACTTCGCAGGGCGGGGTCGCGAGCTCGCCGTGCACCATGAGCCCGTGCGACGGCTGCACCAGATCCGGACTCGAGGTGCCGGCACACAGACACTCGAGAAGATTCAGGTCGAAGCCGTTTTTCGTCGCCAGCGCCCGCACGGCCGCGGCGGCCATCTGGGCGTTGCTGTGGGTGTAGCGGCCGGTGGCGGGATCGATGGCATAGTGGCGGGTCTGGATGCCGTTATTGCGCAGCACGATCTTGCGCGAGCGCGACGGCGCGCCGGCCACCATGCCGAGCACGTTCTCGACTTCGTCGTTACCGATCGGTGCGTTCGGTAAAAAACTCGCGATATCGGTGATGTAAACCTTCGCTGTCATGCCAACCTGTTTCATCTGTCTGTCGTGGCCGCCACGTGGGCGGCCCGGAATCTAATGAAGCCCTACTTCGTTCGTCTTGCCGTAAGACTCGAAGCCCTGCTCCGCTCGTCTTGCTGTAAGAAGCGAAGCCCTGCCGCGTTCGTCCACTTATTGGTACTGCCGCATCCGCTCCGTGGAGGAGCCGGACGGCGCCTCCAGGCGCATCGCTTCCGCGTCCAACTGTTTGCGCAACAGCGGCCGCAGTACGGCGCGTACCGCAACGCCCACCGGCATGACCGTAAGGATCGTGGCGACGAGAAACACGATGTAGGCCACCAGTACCAGCCGCCGCAGCGGGTTACCCGGCTGGCCGATCGCACGCAGCAACCCTCCCCACAGCCGGAAACCGCGGTGCGCAATTTTCTCGCCGGCGATATAGCCGGGGATGACTTTGACGGCACCAAGCCCGGAAAGCAGCGGACCCGCCGTGGATTGTAACAGAGGCAGCGCATCCGCCAACGCGCGCCCGAAGCGCGCGGCGGCGGCGATTTCCGCTTCGCCCACCCCGGCGGGCGGGAATACCCCCCAAAAACCATTCTTCTTGCCGGTCAGAACCCATCTCGGGGTGGTAATGAAGGTCGCCCAGGGCGGCCCCTGATCCGTGAGTACCAGGTTATCGATATGCCGCGCTCCGGCGTCCCGCAGCATGGCCTTCATCTTTTCCTGTGCCGACAGCCACATGTTGCGACAGGCAATAAAGGTGATGACCGGCGTGTCCTTCAGCACCGCTGCCGCCGCGGACTTGAGGAATGCCGTCACCGGCAGGGACGGCGACAGGAACCACACCTGGTAGGCCAGCACCACGAGGTCAAAACGCGCTGCCTTATCGAAATTCACCGGGCGGATGGGCGGCGGGTCGAGGGCCACACACTCCGGAAAGGTGTCGAAGAAGCGGAAAAAGCCCCACGGGAACGGAAACGGCTCGACCGGCTCCAGCCCCTGCCAGACGATTTCCACATCCGCCCGGCCGGCCAGCGGACGCAACATCGACTGCACGGCACGCGTGAGCTGGCCGGTCTGCGAATAATACAAGACGAGGATGCGGGTCATGCGGGAATGGTTGCCAGTAAAGTGAGCTTCCCGAAGCAGCTTCTGGCGCCGGACTGTATCATTCCATGGCTTCCTTTTCCTCTGTTTCCTGTAACAACCGCAGGAGACTGCCACGCGGCAGCTTGCCGGTGGCATTGCGCGGCAGGGTCTCGACCAGGCGCAACGGCCGCGGTAGAAACACCGGATCGATACGGCTGCGCAGGCTCTCGAGAATATCCTCGCGCCGGCGCCCGGGCGCCACCACGAAAGCCGTCAGACGCGGCTCGCGCCCGTTCTCGGCGTCCGCTAGAAGAAAGGTTCCGTCCACCACTCCCTCGATCGTCAACAACTGATGGTTGAGGTCGCCGAGGGCAATGCGCTTGCCGGCAATCTTGATGAGGTCGGCATTGCGCCCATGCAGCACGAACTCGCGCTCATTCAGTACCTCGGCGTGATCGGCGAGAACCACGGGCTCGGGCAGGTACGGCGCCTCGACGCGAAAACCGCCGTCCACGGCAACGACGCGGATGTCGTCGAAGGTACGCCACGGCGCGGTTTCCGCCTGGCGACGCGCGGCGACCGCGCCGGTTTCGGTGCTGCCGAAAAATTCCACGATGCGCGTCGCATAACGCGCCTCGGCCTGGGCGGCGAGCGTGGCGGCGAGCGGCGCGGTGGAAGAGAGAACAAGGTCGAGCGGTGGAAACCGTACGCCGTCCAGAATACAGGCGCGGATATGCAGCGGCGTAGTCACCAGTATCGCCGGCACCGGACGCGCGGCCAGCGCCTGGCGAATATCCTCCGGATAGAACGGTCGCTCGGCGCCGAGCACATAGCCCCATTGCGCCGGCAGAATCACCGAGAAGGCGAAACCGTACATGTGCTGCGCCGGCACGGTGGCGAGCACGTGTCCGCCGCGCGCCGCGTTCAGCCCGAGGCGCTGCCCGGCGATGCGCGCTTCGTGCGTGAGCGCGCCCCAGGTCTTGGGGTGCCGCTTCGGCACGCCGGTGCTGCCGGAGGTGAACATGATGGCGACGACCTGTTCGGCCGGGAACGCCGGGTCCGCGGCCTCGCCGTCCGCTTCTCGCGTGTCGTACCGAACCACATCCATGGTACCCGCTTCTTCCGGCTGTTCCTGATCGGTGAGGCAATACACACCCGGATAGTCGCGCTTGAGTTGGACCAGAACTTCGGCGGCGCGGTTCGGCGGGAAGAGGCTCACCTGACCGCGACTCAGCGCCGCCGCCAGGCCAACGACAAAGCGATAACGGTCATCGCAGTGGTTGAGTACATAGGGCCGGTCCGGCAGGCGCGCGGCGAGCGCGGCGAGATCGCGCCGGAATTGCGCGCGCGTCACCGGCGCGCGGTCGCGCCAGGCCACCGCATCCCCGGGCTGGCCGGGCCGCAGAAACGGGATCGTGCTCATTTCGGGAGCCGCGCGCCGACGGCCGGCGGCACACCACGCCCCGGCCAGGGGAAGCGCGCCATGTCGCGCAGCGTGTGCCAGGGCATGCGCACGCCGTACTCGGGCAGGCGCAAAGACCGGTACAGGTACTGGACGAAGAGCAGCGTGATCGCAAAGACATAATTCAACACATTCACCACCAGCGACCAGACCTCGAGCGGCGCCAGCATGGCGAGCGCAAGCGAAAGCAGGGCGATGCCGCTGAAATACACGACCCAGGCGAACGTGGCGCGGCGCGCAAAGCACGCGAGCCGCGGCGGTGGCGGGTTGCCGCCGAACTCCAGGCGCACGAACCACTCGACGATCGGTACGCCCGACGCGCGCAGCGACGTGGCGAACGAGGCGCCGAGCACCAGGTTGATGATCACCGACGGAACAAACAGGGCATAGACATTCCCTGCGTAGAGACTCCAGATTCCGGCAGCGGTGAGAAACAGATAGAGCGCGACCCAGCCCGAATGCGCCCCGGTGCGGCGCTGCATGTTAACGACCAGGAAGACATAGATCGCGCTCGTGATGACGAGCCCGGTCACCGCCACCCAGGGCATATCCAGCTTGATGAGCAGGTGCACCAGCAGCGGGTAAAACACCATGCCCAGTATCTGGGCGACGACGCGCACCCGGCCGGCCTATTGGACGCGGTTCTGCTCGACGTGCTGGGTGAGCGCACGCAGCGAGCGGAAGATGGCCGAATTCTGCTTGTCGTCGGATTGCAGCTTGAAACCGTACTTCTTGGAAATAGCGAGTGCCAACTCAAGCGCATCGATCGAGTCAAGGCCGAGGCCCTCGCGGAACAACGGGGCCTCCGGGTCGATGTCTTCGGGTATAACGTCCTCGATATTCAACGCCTCGACGATAAGCTGCGCGACTTCTGCTTCCAACGGAGCCATTTCCGCTTTTGTGTTCATGTTTCTACCTGCAAGAGATAAGAATGCTGACCTGACCGCCCGGCTCGACGGCCAGGGCGCGCCATTCTGCCATAGAACCGGGCGGCATCCCATCGCCCCAGGGGGCCGGCCCGCTGCCCCTCCCCGACCTCTCCGGCCCCGCCCCATGAATCGAGGCTGGATAGTATTTGCATCCCCCACCACCGGCAATTATGCTGCCAGCCGTGGAAATAACCTGCACGCAACCGGCGTCCGCTGGCGGAAATTCCAGCCTGGGGACAAGCGCCGTGCCCGAACGATGAAACCGGAATCCTGCCTGATTTTTTGCCGTAACTGACGGTGCGTCGCGTTCATTTCTTTGAAATCGGGGATCTGCCGGGGTGTCCCGCGTTTATTCGCGACGCCTTCACCGATTACCTGCGCTACGCGCAAGACCGCTTTCGCCCGTACCTCGCCGCTGCCCCGCTGCTGCGGCGGGCGATTGCCCACACCGGCGCCCAACGCATTGTCGATCTGTGTTCCGGCGCCGCCGGCCCCTGGCCGCATCTCTTGCCGGCCCTGTCCGCCAGCGGTTGCCACGTCAGCGTGAACCTGACCGACAAGTTCATCAATCACGCCGCCTTCCAGCGCCTCGGCACACAACTGCCTGGGCAGGTCACGTTCACGCCCGAGCCCGTGGATGCCACGGCCGTACCGCCAACGCTCGCGGGATTCCGCACGATCTTCAGCGCCTTCCACCACTTTCAACCGGACGCGGCCCGCCACATCCTCGCGGATGCGGTGCGCCAGGGACAGGGAATTGGAATCTTCGAATTCACCCAGCGCAGCCGGCGGGGATTGCTGCGCGCCGCGGGGATCTTTCCGTTCGTGCTCGCGTGGGCGCCGCGACTCCGGCCTTTCCACTGGCTGCGATTCCTGCTGACCTGGCCCGTGCCACTCATGCCCGCGATCGTGCTGTTCGAGAGCCTGGTCTCGTCGCTGCGCACCTACACGCCCGACGAACTGCGCGCACTGGCCAGACATGCCGACCCGGAAAACAGCTATGTCTGGGAAACCGGCGAGGTAGCGGCGGAAAAATCCTCCGTGCCCATCACCTACCTCCTGGGTTACCCGAAAGCGGCGACCGCCGTGCGCACCGCGGATCGCGCATCGAATTCCGCTACACACTGATTACGACTCTTTGACCCGCCAATCGGGCTACCGCCCAGCGTGGACACACGCACCCGACCGGGCTCAGGTGCATCCGGCAAGCGGCGGGTGAAAGATGATCTGCACGCTGTTGCCATCCGGATCGAGACAGTAGAAGCTGCGCGCGCCATCGCGGTGCGACCGCGGCGCTTTGAGAACGTTGACGCCATTCTCCCGGAGAAAGGCATGCCACGCATCCACCTGCTCGATGCGCTTGAGCATGAACCCGATATGGTCGAGACGCTGTTGCGCGGCGTCGGCGTGCGGCCCGGCGATGCGGTGCAGGGCGAGGTTGTCGGCGCCGCCGGTGAGATAGACATTGTCCGCATCCGGGCGCCATTCGACGCGCATGCCGAGCAGTTCCGTGTAGAAGCGTTCGCAGGCTTCGAGATCGCGCACCTGCAAGGCGACATGCCGCAGGCCGAGAGTGGGTTCGGGGCGGTTCATGACACTTTCCAATTCAATACAACGGCAACATCCGCCGCAAAGACGCGAAGGACGCAAAGGAATTCCGATTTTGGAGTGCCATTCATATTGCCTTTGCCTTTCTTTGCGCCTTTGCGGCAGGTGTTTATTTTCACGCCACCTCGACGATCTCGAAATCATGCGTGATGTCAGCAGTCTTGGCGAGCATGATCGAGGCCGAGCAATATTTCTCGGCCGAAAGCTTGAGTGCCTGCTCCACGCGCTTCGGGTCGAGGCCGCGGCCACTCACCACGAAGTGCACATGGATACGCGTGAACACCTTGGGGTCGGCCGGCGCGCGCTCGGCGTCGATGTGCGCCACACAGTCAGTAATATCCTGCCGGGCCTTGCGCAGGATCAGCACCACGTCGAACGCCGTGCAGCCGCCCATGCCCAGCAGCAGCAACTCCATCGGCCGCGGACCGCGGTTCTGGCCACCGGATTCCGGCGAGCCATCCATCACCACCGTGTGCCCGCTCTCCGACTTACCCTCGAAGCTCGCCTCGCCCGCCCATCTGACTGTTGCCTTCATGTTTGGTCCTCAATTTCGTGTCTCAGTAATTATTCTCCGCGAGATTAACGCAGAGAGCGCGGAGGCGCGGAGAACGCAAAGGGTTTAAGTCATAAAATCCAGCGTAATGAATCCTCTGCGATCTCTGCGCCTTTGCGTCCTCTGCGTTCTTTCCAGAGTCCCTCATCCGGCAAACAGCTCGGCGAGTTTTGCCCCCGGGTCCGGCGCGCGCATGAACGCCTCGCCGACCAGAAAGGCATGTACACCGCTGGTACGCAGGCGCGCCACATCGGCCGCTGTGTGAATGCCACTCTCGGTCACCACGATCCGGTCAGCGGGAATGCCTGCCAGAAGATCGAGCGTCGTCTCCAGCCGCGTCTCGAAGCTGCGCAGGTTGCGGTTGTTGATGCCGATGAGCGGCGTAGGCAGCGTGAGCGCCCGCTCCAGCTCGCCGGCATCGTGCACCTCGACCAGCACGTCCATGCCGAGATGCTGGGCAAGTCCGGCCAGATCGGCAAGCTGGGTGTCGCCAAGCGCCGCGACGATCAGCAGGATGCAATCGGCATTCAGGGTGCGCGCCTCGACCACTTGCCAGGGATCGACGGTGAAATCCTTGCGCAACACCGGCAGCGCACAGGCAGCACGCGCCTGCTGCAGGTACTCGTCCGCGCCCTGGAAGAAATCCACATCGGTGAGCACCGACAGGCACGCCGCGCCGCCGCGCTCGTAGGACACAGCGATCTCGGCCGGGCGGAAATCGGCGCGCAACAGGCCTTTGCTCGGACTGGCCTTCTTGATCTCGGCAATCACCGCCGCCTGGCCTTGCGCCAGCTTCTGCTTGATCGCAGCGATAAAACCGCGCACCGGATCGGCGCCCTCGGCGCGCTGGCGCAGGACGCGCAGGGAGACCTGCGCGCTGCGCTCGGCAACTTCTTCGGCCTTGCGGCGCAGGATCTTGTTCAGGATATCGGACATGGCGTCAGAGACTGACCAGCTTGGGAAAATCAACTAACAGGTTGTTGAAAAAAGGGGTACCACACCGGCGAAAGCCGGTGTCCAGTAATAAGTATCAATGGTTTCATCGACATCCTGGATTCCGGCTTTCGCCGGAATGACGAAGTTTGATGTTTCGGTGCATTTTTCAACAGCCTGCTAACAGCGAAATAGCACGCGCCTCGTTATCAACCGGTTGCCGGTCGCCGGCTGGCGGCAATCAGCGAAGCCAAGCGCGCGCGCGCCGAACCATTCTCGATGACGGCACGCGCCTTTTGCACACCCTCGTCCAGAGAGGGCGCCAAACCGGCGACATAGATGGCGGCGCCGGCATTGAGTAGCACGATGTCGAGCGCCGGGCCGGGGGTGTTGTCGAGCACCGCGCGCATCATATTAAGACTCTCCTGCGGGCTGGTGACCGCGAGTGTCTTGATGTCGGCGCGCTGCAGGCCGAATTGCTCCGGCCAGATACTGTAGGTCCGCAGCGCGCCATCCTTGAGTTCGGCCACATGGGTCACGGCGCCGATACTGATTTCGTCCATGCCATCCTCGGCGTGCACCACCAGCACGTGGCGGCTGCCGAGCCGTTGCAGCACCTGCGCCAGCGGTTCGAGCAGGGTCATGCTGAACACGCCCAGCACCTGGTTGGGGGCGCCGGCCGGATTGGTCAGGGGGCCGAGAATATTGAAAATCGTGCGCACACCCATCTCGCGGCGTGGGCCGATGGCGTGTTTCATCGCACCGTGGTGCTTGGGGGCAAACATGAAGCCGACGCCGGCCTGCTCGATGCAGCGCGCCACCTGCTCGGGCGTTACGTCGAGATTGACCCCGGCGGCTTCCAGCACATCGGCACTGCCACTCTTCGACGACACCGAGCGGTTGCCGTGCTTGGCCACTTTCGCGCCGGCGGCAGCGGCGACGAAGGCACTGGTCGTTGAGATATTAAAGGTGTGGGCGGCATCGCCGCCGGTGCCGCAGGTATCCACCAGATGCGTCTTGTCCGCCACCGGTACCTGCGTCGCAAGTGCGCGCATCACTTCCACGGCGGCGGTGATCTCCTCGACGGTCTCGCCCTTCATGCGCAGCCCGACCAGGAAACCGCCGATCTGCGCCGGCGTGGCCTGACCGGTCATGATGGCCTGCATGACGGCACGCATGTCGTCGGCCTTGAGATCGCGCCGTTCGGTGACGGCGCGTATGGCGGCGGGCATATCCATGGTGAACCCCTAGCTATTAGTTTTTAACTTCTGCCGCAAAGGCGCAAAGAAAGACAGAAACAGATGTAAAGGCAGTGGTGACTTGAAAGACCTTTGCGTTCTTTGCGTCTTTGCGGCAGGTTCTTTTCCCACAGGGGAATCGCGATTCTGTCGCGTAAGGTGAACCCCGGTCAAGGCTGCTCGGCGCTGGCCGGCAGCAAGTGATGGCGGCGCGCCAGCCGCCAGAGCACGAAGCCGCTGAGGCACATCCCCAGCATCCCGGCCGCCATCCACGGAATCTGCCGCGACAGGAGCGGCGCCAGCAGGCCGGCGACCGCGGCATTGAAGCTGGTCTGGCCAAAGCCCTGCACGGCCGAGGCCGTGCCGCGATGCGTGGGAAAAATATCCAGCGCCATGAGCGTCAGGTTCGGCATGGCCAGCGCCATGCCGCTCGCATAGAACGCGCCGGGCACGATGATGGAGAGCGTGCCGGACACCGCCGTGAATGCCAGCAGCAGGCTGCTCGCGGCCGCCAACAGCATCAGGCCATAACCCAGGTCGACCGCGTGTGCGTGACTCAGCCGTCCGGCCAGTCGTCCGGACAGAAACGTGCCGGCCATCATCCCGGCGACCAGCGGCACGAACAGTCGCCAGAAGTCGTTGGCCCCGTAGTGCAGATGCTCATAAATCACCACCGGGGATGCCGCGATATACAGGAAGATGCCGCCGAAATTGAGCGCCACCATGGCGACCAGCAGCAGAAACTTCGACGAACGCAGGGCGCGCCCGTAGGCGGCGGCCACGGCGCGCGGATGAATCGACTGGCGCGCGATCGCCGGCAGGGTTTCCGGCAGGGACAGCGCCGTCCAGACCCAGGTTCCGAGTCCGAGCAGCGTGAGAAACACGAACACCGAGCGCCAGCCGAAGGCCTCGTGCAGCCAGCCGCCGACAATCGGCGCCACCGCCGGCGCCAGCGCGAACATCAGCATCATCTGCGCCATGACGCGCTGTGCCTGCACCCCGGCAAAGGCATCGCGGATAATGGCCCGTCCCACCACGATCCCGCCGCTTGCCGACAAGCCCTGACCGATGCGCATCGCCAGCAGCCAGTGTTCGTTGCTGGCCAGGGCGCAGCCGATCGAGCACCCGACATACACGGCCACCGCGCCCAGGATCACCACGCGCCTCCCGAAGGCATCCGACAACGGTCCGTACACCAGCGTCATGCAGGCGAACGCCAGCAGGTAGAAGCTGAGCGTCTGCTGCAGGTAGAGCGGCGAGGTATTGAACTCGCGGGCGATATCCGGAAAGGACGGCAGATAGGTGTCGATGCTGAATGGCGCCAGCATGGCGAGCAGCGCCACGATCACCGCCAGGCGCCGGCCGGGGTGTTGTTCAGTCACAGCGCGGTTCCCGGAATAACAACATCCGCCGCAAAGGCGCAAAGGACGCAAAGAACGGCGAAGAAATGTTCATAAACCCCGCACTCGCCGATGCCGCACTATCCAACCCAATCCTTCTTTGCGTTCTTTGCGCCTTTGCGGCAGGTGTTCATTTGATTTTCAGGAAATTCGCCAGCAGCTGGTGGCCGTGCTGTGTGAGAATCGACTCGGGGTGGAACTGCACACCTTCGATGGCGAGCTCCTTGTGGCGCACGCCCATGATCTCGTCGTCGTCTTCGGTCCAGGCCGTGACCTCGAGGCAGTCCGGCAGGGTTTCGCGTTCGATCACCAGCGAGTGGTAGCGCGTGGCCTCGAACGGGCTGGGCAGCCCGGCGAACACCCCCTGCCCGTGGTGATGAATCTGCGAGGTCTTGCCGTGCATGATGTGTTTGGCACGCACGATGTTCCCGCCGTAGGCCTGGCCGATGCCCTGGTGGCCAAGACACACGCCGAGAATCGGGATCACCCCGCCGAAGTGCAGGATGGTCTCGACCGACACCCCGGCCTCGTTCGGCGTGCACGGCCCGGGCGAGATCACGATGCGGTCGGGCGCGAGTTCGGCGATCTGCTCGACCGTGATCTGGTCATTGCGAAATACCCGCACGTCCTCGCCCAGCTCGCCGAAGTACTGCACGAGGTTGTAGGTAAACGAATCATAATTGTCGATCATCAACAACATTCGCATTACACCTGCAATGGATACAGTCCGGCACTATCTTGCTGTATTAACCACAACAAGGCCTTTTCAAAATGCTTGAAGCTTCGATACCCTTCGTGCACCTTATGCAAATCTATAATTGCTGTTAGGGCCGGTTGTTCAATCCTCGGGCTATATGCTTTGTCGTCAGGCATTTGCGCGCCCAAGAACTCCTTGGCTGCTCGCCGATTCTCGGGTGGATTTGGAACATTCAAATGTTCAACCCCAAGTTTTCTCCCAATATTCTCAGGGTCGAAGAAAAACATTGTCTCGTATTCCCTAACCCACAGACAGAACGCCAACGGCTGCCGAACACCAACGGCCAGCGACTCTCGATAAAGTTCTCTGACTTGCTCTAGAGCACATCCATCATCGCAATCCAGCATCCAAAGGATGGGGGCCGACTCATTGAATGCCGCAGCAAGATAGCGTTTGAATGACTCCCACCCTCTAGCCTTCAGGTGAGCGATATCATTCCGCCTTTGGGTTTCAAATGTCCAATCGTAGATCCCATATAATTCCTGCAGGACTCTACGTGCCAACAGTGGAGCTGCAACCACTTCACCATGCCCCTCCACAATGAGGATTATTCGCTTCACATTTTCAACTCCGGACGCAACCCATCAAGGGCCATAATCTCCGAGATACTCATCAATCCTTGTTTTACCGTTGCAACTTGGCTCTTCCTGATAGTGGAAAGACGGGTCTCGCCTCCTTCCATTGAAACAACACGAATCTCCGCTGGATCGAAATTATCCAGCATATAGGGGCTGTGGGTCGTAAGCAGAAGCTGGGTTCGTTTAGAAACTTCCCGAAACGCCTCAACTAGCAACTCCAATACACCAGGGTGTATGGTTTGCTCCGGCTCCTCCATTGCTAAAAATCTTGGTGGAGGTATCTGGTACAGTGCAAGCAGCATCCCGAACATACGAAGAGTGCCATCAGATAGCTGTACTGGATCAAAAAAATGAGACTTCTCTTTGGGCGAGTCCTTTACAAGAAATTGTGGGACAACATAACCGCTAACCTGCTTAATGCTGACGTGATCTAGACTTGGCATAATCTGACGCATGAACTCCATGATCCGTCGCAATCTTGCTTCACCACTTTTTGTCTGTCTCATGGTCTTGAGAACAGATGCCCAGTTCACGCAGCTTTCCTTCAACATCTTATCCGTGTCTGGTCGCGATGGCTCACGCATGATGTTCGGATAGATATCAGCAAATCTCATACTGCCCAAGCGCGAGGAGATTGCTCCTTGGCTAAAAAATGGGTCGGAGCCAACGAAACGCCGTATTGCTAGGCGATCTTCGTGCGTCTTTGAATGACCTTCTTCGACACCATTGACATAAACCTTTCCTTGCCTATCTCTCCGAAAAGAGACTTCATGAATACCGGTGCTTCGGAAATTGCCATCATCTCCCACATCATGCATTTCCTCATACCAAGACGCCTCCTCGGACTCAACACGATAATTGCCCCCCGAACCAACCAACTTGAAAGCATACGATGCAGGGTATCTATTTTCCCTCTGCTCTAGCGGGTATTCGAAGTCAACTTTTATTGAGACCGTATACGGTCTAGTCGGCGAGTACTGGCGAATTATTTCGAGACCACCGCGTCCACTTATCGCATGATCTAAGTCATGGGTCATTGCATCGCGAACAAAGCGGAGGGCATCTACAACATTGCTTTTACCAGAGCCGTTTGGGCCAACAAGTACGGTAATTGGCGCAAAATCAACCCGCACATCGGCGAGACTCTTGTAGTGCTGAACATGGAGAGACTTCAGCATACCTAACCCACGGTTATGTTAGTTAAAGTGTTTGGCAACTATAATCAATCTAGCCTACAAATAGCTAAATATCTGAGTTCCGGTCCAGACCGCGCGCCGCAAGTGACGCGGCGCGGAACACGGCGCGCGCCTTGTTCATGGTTTCGTTCCATTCGGAACGCGCCACCGAGTCGGCGACGATACCGGCGCCGGCCTGGATATGGAGCCGGCCCTGGCGCAACACCGCGGTGCGGATGGCGATGGCCGTGTCCATGTTGCCGTTCCAGCCGATGTAACCGACCGCCCCCGCGTACACGCCGCGCTTCACCGGCTCCAGTTCGTCGATGATTTCCATGGCGCGCACCTTGGGCGCGCCGCTCACCGTGCCGGCCGGAAAGGTGGCGCGCAGCACGTCGATGGCATCCAGCCCGTCTTGCAGGTCGCCGACCACGTTCGACACGATGTGCATCACGTGCGAGTAGCGCTCAATCACCATCTTGTCGGTGACCCGGACGCTGCCGGTCTTGGCCACGCGCCCGACATCGTTGCGTCCGAGATCGATGAGCATCAAGTGTTCGGCGCGTTCCTTGGGGTCGGCGAGCAGTTCCTGCTCCAGTGCGCGGTCCTCTTCCGGCGTCTTGCCGCGCGGGCGGGTGCCGGCAATCGGGCGCACGGTGACGCGTCCGTCTTCGAGGCGCGTGAGGATCTCGGGCGAAGAACCGACGATGTGGAAGTCGCCGAGATCGAGGTAGAACATGTACGGCGATGGATTGAGCGTGCGCAATGCACGGTAGAGATCGAGCGGCGGATACTGGAACGGCACCGACAGGCGTTGCGACAGCACCACCTGCATGATGTCGCCGGCCTGGATGTATTCCTTGGAGCGCTCCACCGCCTCCTCGAATCCCTCCTGGGTGAAACCGGAGACAAAGTCGTCTTCGTTCAGCGCCATGGGCGCGACACCGGAACGCGGCAGCGGCAGGCTGTCGTGCAGCTTGCCGACCAGCTCGTCGAGGCGGCGCACGCCCTTGTCGTAGGCATTCTCTACCGCCGGATCGACGTGGATCACGACATACAGCTTGCCGGCGAGGTTGTCGAATACCACCACCTCGTCCGAGACCATTAATAGGATATCCGGCCCGCCGATTTCGTCCGGCTTGTGCGACGGCCCGAGCACCGGCTCGATGGCGCGCACGGTGTCATAGCCGAAGTAGCCGACCAGGCCACCGGTGAAGCGCGGCAGGCCGGGAATCGCGGGTACCTCGTAGCGCTGGCGGAATTCGCGCACGTATTCGAGCGGATCGGCCACGGTCTCGCGCGTGATCACCTCGCCATCGTGCTCAAGACGGATTTCGTTGCCGAACACGCGCAGCAGCATGCGGCACGGCAGGCCGATGATCGAGTAGCGGCCCCACTTCTCGCCGCCCTGCACCGATTCAAATAAATAGGAATACGGCCCGTAGGCGAGCTTGAGGTAGGTACTGAGGGGAGTATCGAGGTCGGCGAGGACCTCACGCATCAGCGGGATGCGGTTTGCGCCACGCTGCGCGTGGCGGTCAAATTCGGCTTTGTTCAACACCATGGTTCACCACCGGATCGGTTCGACGAAAACGGGACAGCGTCGGGCAGGCACGGCCCGGCCATCGTTCGTCCTGCATTCTTTTTTTCGTCTGCGTCATGGTTCCGGTGATGGGGCTCAGGCCCCGGTGTACACAGTCAGATACGTTTCAACCGCCTCCAGCGAATCCACCACCGCATCCGGGTGCGACGCGCGGATATCGTGGCCGTGATTATAACCATAGGGCACGCAAATAACAGGCATGCCGGCGGCACGCGCCGCTTCGACATCGTTGCTCGAATCGCCGACGAGAATCCCATGCTCCGGGGTGATACCGAAGTGCTGGCAGGCATGCCGCAGTGGCAACGGATCGGGTTTCTGTTTCGGCAAGGAGTCGCCGGACAGCACCAGCTCGAAATACTTGAACAAGTCGAGATTGCGCAGCAGCGGCAGGGTAAAGGCCTCGGCCTTGTTGGTGATACACGCCAAATGGAAGCCGCGCGCCTTAAGACGCGCAAGGCCCGCTACAACTCCCGGAAAGGGCTTGCTCAGGTCGGAGACATGCGCCAGATAATGCTGCTGAAAGTTCGCCAAGGCGCGCTCGAACAACACCGCCTCCGGCTCGGCCCACATGTCGCCGGTGAGCGCGCGTTTCACCAGGCGCGGCACGCCGTTGCCGATCCAGGTCATCACGGTCTCGACCGGGGCCAGCGCGCGGCCGAGATCGGCGAGCATGCGGTTGGCGCAGGCGGCCAAATCCGGCGCGGTATGGATGAGCGTGCCGTCGAGGTCGATCATGACCATTTTCACGGCCAGCGGGAATTTCATCGTGCCTATAGTGGTGACCGTGGATTTCATGCTTAACATCTGCCGCAAAGGCGCAAAGGACGCAAAGATATTTAGAAATAAATCCGACCGTTCACTGAAATAAACAAACTTTGCCCGCCTACCACAGAAACACAGAGGCCAGAAAAAGAACAATCAAAAGCCTTTCTTTGCGTCCTTTGCGCCTTTGCGGCAGGTTTTTAGCCCTTGACCTTGGCGAGTTCGTCGCGCATCGCCTTGACCACCGTGTTGTAGCGCTGCGGGTCGCTGGCCTTGCCGGCGCCGAAGATGGCCGAACCGGCCACGAAGGTGTCGGCGCCGGCCTCGGCGATCTCACGGATGTTGTCGGCCTTCACGCCGCCGTCGACTTCAAGGCGGATCGGCCGGCCGCTGGCGTCGATCAGCTTGCGCGCCTCGCGCAGCTTGTCGAGTGTGGCGCGAATGAAGCTCTGGCCGCCGAAACCTGGGTTGACGCTCATGAGCAGCACCATGTCGATCTTGTCCAGAACGTATTTCAGGTGTTCCAGAGACGTGGCCGGGTTGAATACCAGGCCGGCCTTGCAGCCCTCGCCTTTAATGAGCTGCAGCGTGCGGTCGATATGCTCGCTCGCCTCGGGGTGGAAGGTGATATAGGTGGCCCCGGCCTTGGCAAAGTCCGGGATGATGCGATCCACCGGCTTGACCATCAGGTGCACGTCGATATCGGCCTTGATGCCGTGCTTGCGCAACGCCTCGCACACCAGCGGACCAATGGTCAGGTTCGGCACATAGTGATTGTCCATCACATCGAAATGCACGATATCGGTGCCGGAGGCGAGGACATTGTTCACTTCCTCGCCGAGGCGGGCAAAGTCAGCCGACAGGATCGACGGGGCAATCTTGTAGTCACGCATGGGTGTTCCTTTTGAATCGGTTTGGGGACCAGGACAGCGCCTGAAAGACGGGCACTTTACCGGATTGGGTCGGAGTTTTCAGCCCCACGCCGGAATTGACTATACTTGCCTGATAGCACTACCCAGCCAACAAGGACAGAGGCCATGCACAACAAACGGTTTTCGCAGCTGGTTGTCTTGTTGCTGGCTGGCTTCCTGTCAGGCCAGGTCGCCGCTCAAACCACGTCTAACATACAGCGCGAAAAGAACTGGGCCGACCAGGTTGTGGACACGGTGGTCGTGGGCGAGCCGGTCTGGCTCAGCGCCCGCCGGCTAAAATTTCTCGCGCTGTATGCACCGCCGGTGCAAGCCGGTAATCGGGGCGTGATCCTGCTCCACGGGCGCGGCGTGCACCCAGCCTGGGGATTCATTGACAACCTGCGCGCCGATCTCGCCGAGGCCGGCTTCCACACCCTGTCGCTGCAGATGCCCATTCTGGCGGCCGATGCCCCGTTCGGCGCCTACGGAAAAACTTTTCCTGAGGCATTCGAGCGTATCGATGCCGGCATCCAGTACCTGAAACAGAAAGGTGTCAAGCACGTATTGCTCATCGGCCATTCGAGCGGCGCCATGACGGCGGTGGCCTATACTGCCAAACACCCGCAGGCATCCATCACCGGCATTGTGGCCATCGGCCTGAGCACGTTTGCTAATGGGCCGGACACGATGCAGCCGGCACTCATGCTGAAGTCGGTGCGTGTGCCGGTGCTCGATATCTACGGCGCCAACGATCTGCACGAGGTCCTGTCCTACAACGAGGCCCGACGCGCGGCCGCGCAAGCGGCCGGCAACAAGGGCTACAGCGCCGTGCGGGTACCGGACGCCAATCACTTTTTCACCGACCAGTATGAGCCGTTGAAGAAACAAATTGTAGAATGGCTTGCCGGCCTGCGCAGCAAGTAGGACGGCGTCGGCACTGTCCGGTGTGGCGAACCCGCGGCCGGTCACGGGCAACACTCAGAATTTGTCGATCTTCTTGATGATCGCGCAGCTTCGGCGGCCGCTGGCACACAGGTTGAGCAGTAGTTGCAGTTCATCGCGCAGTGTCTGGAGTTCTTTTACCTGATTCTCCACCTCGACGAGTTTCTTCGCCGTAAGTTCGCGCACCGGCGTGCGCGCCCGCTGCGGGGCCACACGCATCCTGAGCAGCTCGGCAATCTCGGCAAGCGTGAAGTTCATCTTCTGCGCGCGCTGGATGAATTTGATGCGCGAGATATCCTGATCGTTATAGAAGCGAATACCCGCGGCATTGCGCGCGACCCTGGGCAGCAGGCCGATGCGCTCGTAATAGCGCAGCGTATCGGCACTCAGGCCGAGTATGTCGGTCACCTCGCCGATTCGGTATTGGCCCACGGGCTCACATCAGGAAAAGGTATTCGTTAATAAGGTAGGCCCCACTGGCAATCAGCGTCAACCCGCCCACGATCTCGAAGACGTTCTGCCAGCGCGTGAGCAGCTTGAGCGACTCCAACCAGCCGATACTAACCGCTCCCAGGATGATCGGCACCGAGCGCCCGAGGGCGAACGCCAGGAGCAGCGCGAACCCGAATGGCAGCGAGCCGATGCCGGCGGCCGCGGTCAGCATCACCAACAGCGCCGGGGTGCACGCGGGACAGATCGCGACCGAGAACGGAATGCCGAGCAGAAACGCGCCCCACGCGCCGCCGACCCGCTCCGCGCGCATGGAAAACCACGGCAGGCGGAACTTGAGCCACCCCGGCCACATGAGTCCGAGGACGATCAGAATGGGGCCAAGCACCGCGCCCCACTCGCGTCCCAGGATTTTCTTGACCCACTCCCCGCCCATGGCGGCTCCTGCACCCAGCACGACATGGATCACGATCATCCCGGCGATGAAGGCGCCGCCGATTCGTAGCGCGCGCTTCGGCTCATGCGCCTTGGTGACATAGGCGAGCGTCACCGGGATCGCGGCGATCGCCACGGGATTGAAGCTGAAGATGAAGCCGGCGGCGAAGCCGATGGCGAGCCCGGTCAGGCTTGCCTGTTCCAGCGCCAGGCGCAGGGATTCAATATCCATGAACGCTCCTCAGAATAAAAGATACGCGGCCGCGCCGTACAACAGCACGCCCGTGATGTAGGGCGTGGCCGTCGCCGACGCCTTGAGAAAGCGCTGGCCGGCCACGGACAGTCCCGTCACGGAGGTGACGGCGGTCGGCAACGTGAAGAGGCTCGCAAACAGCAAACCGCCAATGACCGCCAGCGGGTAGGAATCGAGCGTGATGGTCAGGCCGAGCACGATGACGAAGAGCGGCAACGTGCAGGCCGGAAGGGTGAGACCGAGCTGCGCCGCCTGCGGCAGACGCACGCCGCCCGGAACGAGACGATGAAACTCCAGGTGCGGTACCGGGATATACAAGAAGCGCGACACGACGTACAACGTCGCCATTCCCGCGAGGATCACGCTCGGAAAGTAACCGCCCCAGTGCGGCGGCGTGCTCGCCGCCACGGTCAGAAGCAGCAGGCCGACGGCGAGCAGGCTGCGCGTGAGCCAGAGCAACAGCAGCTCGCGGCAACAATACGGCCAGGCCCGCGCGTGGCTGCGCGCAGAGAACAGTGTGTGCGTGGCGATGGTGCAGGGCTCTAAGAACGACAGCGCCCCGAGCACCGCAGCCACCAGAACAAGGGTCCAGGCCGTCATGTCGCGCCTCCTTCGCGGAGTTCCTGCTCCAGTGTTTGACGCAGTTTCGTGGCAGAAGGCAGTGCGGTGAATACGAGCTTGCCGTTCACCGCGATCGCCGGCGTGGACAGCACGCCGAGGCGCACCGCGTAGTCCAGCTCGTCCAGCACGTTGACCTCGCGCCACTCGATCCGGCCGCCACCGATCTCGGTGGCGATCTTCTTCAACACCTCCTTGGCATGGCCGCACTTACCGCAGCCCGGGGAGGAAAAAACTTCAACCTTGATCGCCATCACGTCAACTCCTTATATTCCGATGCGCTTGCCGGGTTCGCCGTCATTTCTGGTCCTTGGGGTGGACCGTCGCGGCACCGGGCTCAAAGCCAGCAGCGGCGATCGCCTTCTTGATCGCCTCCACGTCGGGCCTCCGGCCGGGGGCCATGACCACGCGGGCCGTGTCGGTCTTGAGACTGATCTTGACATCCTGCACGCCCGGCAACTCGCTGATCCGCTCGCCTACGGCACGGGCACAGGCCGGGCAAGCCATGTTCTTGATCTGTGCCTCGACCACGGCGCCGGGACCGGCCGCGACGGCCGGGAGCGGTACAAACCACAATGCCAAGAACACCACCATCAGTTTTCGCATGAGCACCTCGCTTGAATCCGACACCCTACACCCTGGAGTTAACTCCAAGTCAAGGTTCCAGCGCGCGCGGTTGCCGGCGGATGCCGGAAAGGCTTGACCTGGAGTAGCCTCCAGGGCCTAGCATGAACGGCATGCTTCGCAGGCGCGACAGGAGACCCCGCATGAACACGTTCAGTGTGCTGGCACGCACGCTCACCTTGACCTGCGTGATTCTTCTGAACACCATCGCGACCGCGGACGCGACCCAACCGTCATCCCGAGCGGATGCGGTACTCGCGGCCGTCCCGAAGGCGACCTGGATCGCCGAAGGTCAGGGCGGACGCGCGGTGTATATTTTCTTCGACCCGAATTGCCCGTCCTGCGCGCTCCTCTACCGAAACCTGCGTTCCCTCATCGGTTCGCACGACTTGCAACTGCGCTGGATTCCGGTGGCGGTGGTGAACGCGACCAGCCCCGGCAAGGCCGCGGCCATCCTGCAAGCGCCGGTCCCCCTCGCGGCCCTGCGGCAGAACGAAGAGCGCTACCGCGGCGAGACCTATAGCGGCGATATCGAAGAGGATATCCCGTCGAGCGAGACGGAACAGAAGCTGCGCACCAATGAACGGCTGCTCAATGGCCTCGACATCCCGGTCGTCCCGAGCATGCTGTTCACGGCCAAAGACGGGCGCGCGGTGCTCATCCAGGGCGCGCTGTCGCCGCTCGCACTGCGCAAGGTGTTCACGCGCCTTCCCTGAAATACCGGCCCATTGCCGCTTGACTCCGTACCTAGGTACGCACTCTAGACTTGCGGCCTGGCTAACAGAAGCGGGCTAACCCATGACCGACAGCACAACTTCTAATCGTACCCTGATCGCCGGGGTGATCGCCGGCCTGACCGCCTCGGTCTGTTGCGTCGGACCGCTAGTACTGCTCGCGCTCGGCGTAAGCGGCGCCTGGATCGGCAGCCTTACGGCGCTCGAACCGTTCCGGCCGATATTTATCGGCGCGACGCTGGTGTTCCTCGGTCTCGCCTTCCGCAAGCTCTATCGGCTGCCGCAAACCTGCGCGCCGGGCAAGGCTTGCGCCGCGCCCACGCATCTGCGCAAACAACGCACCGTGTTCTGGATAGTGAGCGCGCTGCTCGTCGGGCTGCTCGTCTTCCCGGCGCTTGTCCCGTTCATTTTCGACTAACCGAGAGGAGATTCATCATGCGTCATATCCTGGCTGTACTGACCACCTTCCTGCTGCTTTCGGCCGTGCCGCTCGCCGCCCCGGCGGCTGACACAACCGAACTCAAGACCGTCACACTCAAGGTCGAAAACATGAGCTGCTCCGCCTGTCCAATCACCGTGCGCAAGGCATTGGAGAAGGTGCCCGGTGTCACCAAAGCCAAGGCCGACTTCGAGACCAAGACCGCTACGGTCACGTTCGACCCCGCAAAAGCCAAAGTCGCCGATCTGACCTGGGCCACGACCGAGGCCGGGTATCCATCAACACTTGTGCACTGAAATCGAATGCACGGAGTGCACGCGTAAAACGAACCGCTGTGACGAGGCAGGCAACCATGAGCACGACAACACTGCGCATTACCGGCATGACCTGCGACCACTGCGCCCAGACCGTGGAACAAGCGCTCAATGCGCTGCCCGGCGTACGCGCCAAGGTTTCGTACGACGATGCGCTCGCGCGTGTCGAGGCTGAAGACGACGCAAGTGCCGATCACCTGATCCGGGCGGTGGCCGCGAAAGGCTACGGTGCCAGCCGCGCCGAAGACACGGCAGCCGCGCCGAAAAAAGGCCAGGGCACCGGGCTGCACATCGCCATTATCGGCAGCGGCTCGGCGGCATTTGCCGCGGCGATCCGCGCGACGGAGGCCGGCGCGCGCGTCACCATCATCGAAGCGGGCATGATCGGTGGCACCTGCGTCAACGTCGGCTGCGTGCCATCCAAAATATTCATCCGCGCCGCGCATGTCGCGCACCTGGCCTCAGCCCATCCGTTCAGCGGCC